>JAFTCY010000072.1 GCA_017454465.1 Clostridia bacterium | reverse complement strand
TATTCGTGCCTTTCACCGGATCTTATCAGGGAAGTGCTGTCAGTTTTTTGTGTCCGCCAAACTTGACAAGTACAAACCAGGGCAAAAGTTACAGAAAAATGTGTTGGAACACAAGCTGAAAAGTCAGAAAAATGTGTTTAACATGCGTTGATTTTACCAGAAAAATGTGTTATACTATACCCGGATTCTCGGAAAGGATGGTGATTCGCTTGAAACGGAAGGCGATTCAGGATCTGGTACGCTGGAAATACAGCGAAGACCGCAAGCCATTGGTCATGAAAGGGGCACGGCAGGTCGGCAAAACATGGCTGATGAAGGAATTCGGAAAAAACTACTATGACAGATTTGCTTATTTTAACTTCGATGAAGAAGACGAACTGAGATCCATATTTGAGGCAAACAAGAATCCTTACCGTATCGTAGAGCTCCTTTCTATGATAACAGGAGAAAAGATACTTCCCGGAGAAACGCTTGTCATCTTTGACGAGATCCAGGAATGCCCGGAGGCGCTCAATTCCCTGAAATACTTCAAAGAAAAGGCAAACGAATATCATGTTGTTGCAGCCGGCAGTCTGCTGGGAACACTTTTATCCCAGCCGAAATCATATCCTGTCGGAATGGTCAATATTCTTAACCTCTATCCGCTCAGCTTTGATGAGTTTCTCGCTGAAACTGATCCAAATCTGTTTGCCTATTATGAAAGCATCATGAAGGGGCAGCAGATCGAGGAGATATTTCATAGCCGCCTGCTGGATGCATATAACAGCTATCTGATTATAGGCGGAATGCCGGAATGTGTTGCTTCATGGGTCAGGCACAAGGATCCTGCCCGCATTTCCCGGATTCAGAGAGAACTGATAGAGATCTACGAAAATGATTTTTCCAAGCATAACGGCAAGGTCAACAGCGGACGCATACTGATGGTTTTCCGTAGCATCGTTTCACAGCTCGCCAAACCGAATGAAAAGTTCATGTACGGAGCCGTTCGGGAAGGCGGCAGAGCACGTGACTTCGAAGAGGCGATCGAGTGGCTTGTTTCGGCCGGAATGCTTAACCGCGCAAATAACGTATCCAAGATGGAGCATCCACTGGCAGCCTTCGAAAAAACGGATCAGTTCAAGCTTTATTTGTTTGACACCGGTCTGCTCAAACACATGGCCGGAATAGACAACAGCGCCATCCTCCTGAAAAGCGATTATCAGTTCAAAGGGCCCCTGACGGAAAACTATGTGCTGCAGCAGCTTCGCGGGCAGTTCGATGTTGAGCCCCGATACTATTCTGATAAGAACAGCGAAATAGATTTTGTCCTGCAATACGGAACGGAGATCATCCCCGTGGAAGTGAAAGGAGGAGAAGACAAGTCTGCGCCTTCATTTAAGAAGTATGTCTCGGACCGCCGGCCGGAGCATGCGCTTCGCTACTCAAAGCGAGGATACAGAAAGGATGGGTATATAACGAATCTGCCATTGTACCTTGTAGGGAAAACAAGAGAGATGCTGTGATGACCATCCTCTTTCTGCCTGAGAGTGCTAATGCGCAGAAAAACATATTTGCAGTCATTGCTGATGAATAACCGCAGATAAACATACGGTCTGAAGCACGAGCTTTTCCATGGTTACATACCGGGGATCAGCTCGTTCTTTTCATTCTCCTGTAGGCCGTGAGCATCATGGTGATATAGCACGCTGAGCCTCCGGCTATGTTCGATATCGGTTCTGCCATAAAGACTCCCCCGGCGCCCAGTCCCAGTGCAGGAAGGAGAAATGTCAGAGGGATGACGATTACGACTTTTCTGAGAAGGGAGAATATGATGGCGTGTTTTGCATCACCGAGAGCCTGGAACGCCGACTGGCCTGCAAACTGGAAAGCCATGAAGGCGAAGCCGAAGAAATATGTCCGGAGCAGCCCGATTCCCTCCGTGGCAAGTGACGGGTCGTCTGAGAATATCCCGAACCAGAAACCGGGAAATATGAGGACCGCCATCCAAGCGATAACAGTGTAGCCGAGACCGATGAAGGTGTTGAACCTGATCCCTGCCCTTACCCTGTCATATCTCTTCGCGCCGTAGTTATACGATAATACCGGTCCCGCTCCGCTTGTGATCCCGCTGACCGGCAGCATGAATATGTCACGGACGGAGTTGGTCACCGTCATGATACCGACATACATGTCACCGCCGTACTGCTGAAGCGTGGAGTTGCACGCTATCTGTACAAGGAATGTGGTGCCCTGCATGACGAAATTGGAGGTCCCCAGCCTCAGGATGTCGAGGAATATTCGTTTCTCAGGCTTCATGTATCTGCGTTCAAGATGTATAAATGACCTTCTGCCAAAGAGAAACGCGAGCACCCAGAGAGCGGAAAGAGCCTGGGATATGACGGTGGCAAGCGCCGCTCCCCCGATACCCATGCCAAACCCGAATATGAACAGAGGGTCGAGGGCAATGTTCACTGCCGCGCCTATGATGACTGACAGCATTCCCACCCTTGGAAATCCCTGCGCGTTTATGTAGCCGTTCATTCCGGTGGCCACCGCGGAAAAGACCGCTCCGGCCAGATATATCCTCAGATACTCGTCCGCGTATATGAATGACTCGGGGCTTGCTCCGAAGGCGAAAAGGACCGGTCCCCTGAATATGTAGAAAATGACCATAAGAGCCGACGATGATACGAGAAGAAGGAAAAAGGAATTCCCCATGATCTTCTTTGCCTCTTCATCATTTCCGCTGCCCCTGGCGATTGAGAAGAGGGGCACGCCGCCCATGCCGAAAAGAGCTGCAAAGGCCATGATAAGAGTGGCTACCGGGAAAGTGAGGCCCACACCTGTGAGGGCCATGGCGCCCGTGCCCTCCATGTGCCCTATGTATATCCGGTCCACCACGTTGTACAGCAGATGGACCAGCTGGGCTATCATCATAGGTACGGATTGGGCCAGGATGCATTTCCACACCGGCCCTTTTATGAAATCAGTGCTTTTCATGTGTGTTCTTCGTTTCAAATACATGTGTCTGAGAAGGCCGCTGCCGGGCCCTGAAGCCGCAAGGATTTTTGTGTTTCCTGTGACAATAGTTTAGTCGCGGGAAGCAGTCAAGTCAAGACAAATTGTGATTTCGTGATATAATGCAGATAATCAAATTGCGATCACATCGTATTGTGTCAAAATGCAAATTGCGATAAGAGGCGAAACCTAGAGGCTCGCTTATTCAATATGCGAGAGGTTCACAGCGTATTTCGCCACTCTATCCCCGGATTTCAGGCAACTGGTCGTGGACAGGTTCATGACCGGGATCGAAACCGAACCGGTCCGTACGGGCGGTACAAATTGATCATCCTATGATTTATCTCTTTTTCCAGAAACAAACTGACATCGGCATTTCTTCGGTGTCGGTTTTGATTTTTTGCCTTTAAAATTGATGTGGCTTTGAAAAATGTTTTGAAAAAAGTATTTTAGTTAAGAAAACTTGACATCTGTTTTGAAAATTGATATAATCTATTTGAAAAACAGAACGGAGAAGAAGAATCATGACTGAAAAAGACCTGGTCGAACTGATCGATTCCATAAGACGCCAAAAGTGTGAGAAGCAATATCTGGAAATTAAAAAGGCACTTGGCGGGACGAGCAAAAGACTCTATGATACTTTTTCCAGCTTTTCCAACCAGATCAACGGCGGTACGATAATTTTCGGAGTCGATGAAAAGGCAGGGTATGAGGTGACAGGAGTGTATGATGCACACGATCTGCAATTGCAGGTGAAAAATGCCGCGGAACAAATGGAGCCCATCGTCCGCACGTTTTTTACCGTTGCGGAATATGAAGGAAAAATCGTCGTGAGTGCCGAGATACCGGAGTGCGAACCGGAGAACAAGCCCTGTTTCTATAAACCTGCCGGGAGACTGCGCGGCTCATATGTTCGTGTCGGAGACGCAGATATGCCTATGACGGAGTACGAAATATACTGCTATGAGGCATTCAGAAAGAAGATACGCGATGAGCTTCGTCCTGTGGAACGTGCGACCGCAGATGATTTCAGCCGCGACAAACTGAACATTTTATTTGCAAAACTGAGACAGGAAAAACCGCAGCTTGCAAATCAAAGCGAGGAACGTATCCTGCAGCTTCAGGGAATCACAGACAAAGGAAGACCAACAATTGCCGGCTTGATGCTTGCAGGAGATTATCCTCAGGCGTTCTTCCCGCAGCTCGGCATAACCGCCATGGCAGTTGACGGGTATGAGATCGGTGAGATCGGTGCGTCCGGTGAACGTTTCATAGATAATAAACGGTTCGACGGTACGATACCCGAGATGCTGGAAGGCGCTATGGGCTTCGTACGTCGGAACATGAAAAACGCTGTTATAGTGGATGAAAACGGCAGGCGGTCGGACAAGCCCGAATATCCTCTAATTGCCGTACGCGAACTGGTTCTGAATGCGCTCATTCACCGAGATTACAGTGTTCATACCGAGAACTCTCCGATAAGAGTCATCATATACCGCGACAGATTTGTAGTGGAAAACCCCGGCGGGCTGTATGGCCGGCTGACGATCAATGACCTCGGCAAAGTTCCCGGTGATACGAGGAACCCGTTCATCGCAAGCAATCTAGAGGTGATGGTCGATACAGAAAACCGTTTTTCCGGTATCCCGACTGTCTGCAAAGCGATGAAAGACGCAAAACTTCCGCCTCCGCTGTTTGAGAACTACAGGGGCAGCTTCCGCGCTACGCTTTACTCAGATAGCCGGATCATCGAGCCTGATGACCATACAGATCCCGTGATCTGCGAAAAAATCCTGAGATTCTGCAACGACCCAAAAAGCAAGGAAGAAATTGCGGAAGAAATAGGCATAAAAACTCCGTATTATGTTGTAGGAAAATACCTTAAGCCGCTGGTCAACTCAGGTAAACTTGGGATGACGATACCCGCGAAACCGAAAAGCAAGTATCAGAAGTATTTTTCGGTGACTCGCGAAAGATGATACGAAGGCAACACTTCATGATGTGATATACAGGTGTCCCTGTGGTCCGGAAACGGTTCGGGGGGGGGGAGCCTGTATTTTTTTGGATCCGGATCCCATTTGCATGGTGTGGTCAAGAAAAACAGCCAGGTATGATTCAGTACACATGATTCACGAATCACACCCGGCTGTCCGGTTCCATATATTGTACATACTCAGACTGATATTTTTACTTCGTACTCTCCCAGATCAGAATAGCTGTCGAGAAGGGGATATACCTCATTTTCAAGGTATTCTCTTGTCTGTACCGGAGCAAATCCTACAAACGTAGAAGGATCGCAGAGGGCGTCAAGTTCCTCAGACGTCAGATCGAATCTGGGATCCCCGAGGATTCTTATGAGAAGGTCGTTGTCAGCGCCGTTCATCTTTATATTCCTTGCGCATTCCACAGACAGCTCCCTTATGGCCTCGTGGAGAGCCTGGCGGTCCCCGCCTTTCTTCGTACAGTACATGAGTATATTCTCCGTTGCCATGAACGGGATCTCTTCGCTGAGGTGCTTTTCTATGACCTTCGGGTATACTCTTCCGCCGCTTATGACATTTATATACAGTGAAAGTATGGCGTCAGTTGCGAGAAACGCTTCGGGAACGGAGATCCTCTTGTTCGCCGAGTCGTCAAGGGTCCTCTCGAACCACTGGGTCGCTGCCGTGATCGCGGGATTCATGAGGTCTGTCATCACATATCTGGCAAGGGAAGCGATACGTTCGCTCCTCATGGGATTTCTCTTGTATGCCATGGCCGAGGAGCCGATCTGCTTGTCTTCGAAAGGTTCATCGAATTCCTTCAGGTGCGAAAGGAGCCTGATGTCGTTGGAAAATTTCGCTGCGGACTGCGCGATGCCGGCGAGAACGGACAGAACACTGAAATCGACTTTTCTTGAATAGGTCTGTCCGGAAACGGGATAACATGACGCGAACCCCATTTTTTCGGCTATTATCGAATCGAGTCTCCTTACTTTCTCCCAGTCGCCGTCAAACAGCTCCATGAATGAGGCGCAGGTGCCGGTAGTGCCTTTGCATCCCAGCAGCTTCAGGCCGCTCTGGACATGTTCCAGTTCTTCCAGGTCGGAGACAAGATCCCTGATCCAGAGGGTGGCTCTCTTTCCCACCGTCGTGGGCTGAGCTGACTGGAAATGGGTGTACGCCAGGGTAGGAAGATCCCTGTGGGCGTCGGCGAATGCGGCAACTGCCCTGATGCAGTTCACCAGCAGCTTCTTTATGATCTCCAGGGCATCCCTCATGAGGATCAGATCCGTGTTGTCTCCCACGTAGCATGACGTGGCTCCGAGATGGATTATCCCCCTGGCTCCCGGGCAGGCGTCACCATAGGTCTTCACATGCGCCATGACGTCATGGCGGACCTCAGCCTCATACTTTTTTGCCCTGTCGTAGTCTATGTCATATATTTTTGACTTCAGTTCCCCGATCTGTTCATCGGTGATATCCAGCCCCAGTTCCTTTTCGGCTTCCGCCAGGGCGACCCACAGTTTTCTCCAGGTCGAGAATTTTCTGTCGGCCGAGAAGACTTCTTTCATTGCCGGGCCTGCATATCTTGTTACGAGAGGATTCTCATAGACGTTGTTCATCCTAAACCGTCCTTTCACCTTCTGCTTGATTTGTGCTGACACGGTGATTTTATCATAAGGCACAGCTGTTTGCAACAAGCGATCCGGGAACTGACATAAACTTAAGGAAAAAGTGCTTTTGCCCCGCTGAAAGACAGAAGAGCAGGATGCGTGCGCTTGACTATGTACTCCTGTGGGAGTATAATAGATCGGGGGGATGAATGTGACTGTTGAGATATATCATGGTTCCGAGAAGATCATAACCAGACCGGAATTCGGGTCAGGAAATCCGTATAACGATTACGGTCCCGGGTTCTATTGCACGGAAACGGAGAGTATGGCCATGGAATGGGCAGTGGGACCGGACAGAAGCGGATTCGTATCCCATTACAGCATAGAATGTGACGGTCTGAGCGTTCTGGATCTGAATTCCGCCGGGTACAGTATCCTGAACTGGCTCGCAATACTGATAAACAACAGGAAGATCGAAATGCTGGGTCCTCTGGCCGGAGAAGCCAAAGATTACATAACGGAGAATTTTCTTTTTGATTACGGCAGTTATGACATTATTACCGGATACAGGGCAGATGACAGTTATTTCTCATTTGTGCAGGATTTTCTCAACGGCTCGATTTCGCTGCGTCAGCTGGGAAACGCAATGAATCTCGGCAGACTCGGCACTCAGTTCGTGCTGAAAAGCAGAAAGGCCTTTGAGAGGATCTGCTTTCTGAAATATGAAAAGGCAGACTGTGAGACCTGGTATCCGAGGCGGTACAGCCGTGATTCGGCCGCCCGCAGGCATTACTTCGACGTTGAGAAAAACAGAAGACTCCGCGATGATGTGTATATAACCCAGATTATGGACAGGGGGCTTGGCAGCGATGATCTCTGCATATGACAGGATGTATCTGGAAAATGCCATGAGAGTGCTCGGAAGGATGTTCGATTATGCAGCGTACGATCTGAAGATCGGGCCGGAGGAGTTTGCCGGTCTTTTTACAGCAACAGGCGTGGCTGAAAGATTCGGGAAAGGGGACATAACTCTTACGGCCGGAAAGTCGGGAGTCGAAGTGGCGCTCGAAGTCATAAGGCTCTCAGGCCTTGACGCGGAAATACCGGAGCCGGTGTATTCCATGGAGAGGACCCCGGAATACTGGGCCGGATGGGCACTTGCATATTACCAGTGGAAGACCTCGAGAAGATTCCGCGATATTCTTGCCACCGTCGGCATTTCCGAAATACTTGCTCTGTACGAGCCTTATCATGAAATGGATCTCAGCGCGTTTACGGACAGGATGGAAAAACTGTATACGTCAAGGAGACAGGAGAGCAGACTTAAAATACAGAGGATCAGAATGGGATACAGCCAGCGGGAACTTGCCGGGATGACAGGAATACCAGTGAGGACCATCCAGCAGTATGAGCAGGGCAGGAAAGATATCGGAAAGGCGAATGTTTCATACCTTCTGAGCCTGTCATCCGCCCTCATGTGCGGGATCGGGGACCTGATACAGCCGTAAAGGATAATGTGACGGTCCGGTCCGGGCGGGCGGGATCCGCAGAAGATTTCCGGGGAAAATGAATGCAGGGATGCAATACAGGATCCGAACAGAATAGGCTGTTTTCATTGACAATGATGCCGCAGGGATGTATAATATTTTGAAATTTTAAGGACGGAAAACTGACATGTATAAAGACAAGAAAGTAGTGTTCTCCGGAGTTCAGCCTTCCGGGAACCTTACGATAGGAAATTACCTGGGCGCAATAAGGAATTTCACCGAATTTTCGGATGAATACATATGCTACTACTGCGTGGTGGACGAGCATGCCATTACGGTAAGGCAGGTGCCTGCGGACCTGAGGAGAAGGACTTACGAGACCCTCGCCCTGTATATCGCCTGCGGCCTTGATCCGGAAAAAAACACCCTGTTCGTGCAGTCCCATGTATCTGCCCACGCAGAGCTAGGCTGGATCCTTGACTGCTACACCATGTTCGGTGAGCTTTCCAGGATGACCCAGTTCAAGGACAAGTCCCAGAAGAACGCTGATAATATAAACGCGGGACTGTTCACCTATCCCGCCCTCATGGCGGCGGACATCCTTCTTTATCAGACTGACCTGGTGCCCGTCGGGCAGGATCAGAAGCAGCACCTTGAGCTGTCAAGGGACATAGCCGAACGTTTCAACACGGTATACGGAGAAACGTTCGTCGTGCCGGATCCCTACATACCGAAGCAGGGCGCGAAGATCATGTCTCTGGCCGAGCCCACAAAGAAGATGTCAAAATCCGATGAGAATGAGAACGCCGTGGTCCGGATCCTGGATCCGAGAGACGCTATTTTGAGGAAATTCAAAAGAGCCGTCACCGATTCCGGCAGCGAAGTCAGATACGCCGAGGGCAAGGACGGCATAATGAACCTGATGTCCATCTATTCCGCATTCACCGGGAAGACCCTCGATGAGATAGAACGGGAATTCGACGGGAAAGGCTACGGCGACTTCAAGGCTGCCGTGGGAGAGGCCTGTGCCGACAGACTGGCTCCTGTACAGGCTGAGTTCGCAAGGCTCATGAACGACAAGGGATATCTTGAAAGCGTTATGAAAAAGGGCGCCGAGGAAGCCGGAAGGGCTGCGGCGCGCACTATGTCTAAAGTCAGAAGAAAGATCGGGTTCACCGATCCGAGAAATATGTGAGAAAGAGGGTTTGCAAAGTGAAAACCAGAGCGGTAAGACTTTACGGTACATGCGACCTCCGGCTCGAGGAGATCGAGCTTCCGGAGATAAAGGATACGGAGATTCTGGCCGAAGTCATATCAGACAGCATCTGCATGTCTTCATATAAGGCCGCGCAGCAGGGCGCGAATCACAAGAGGGTTCCGGACGATGTTGCGGAGAATCCGGTCATAATCGGCCATGAGTTCTGCGGAAGACTTGTGAAAGTCGGGGAAAAATGGAAAGATAAATTCAAGGCGGGAGACAAATTCGTCATCCAGCCCGCTATGAACTACAAGGGAAGCCTGGCGGCTCCCGGATACTCGTACAGATACTGCGGCGGCGACAGCGAATATGTTATCCTTCCTGAAGAGGCAATGCTCACGGACTGCCTGCTGCCCTACCACGGGGACGCGTACTTCTACGGCAGCCTGGCCGAGCCCATGTCATGCATCGTGGGAGCGTTCCATGCCAACTACCATGTGAAGCCCGGCACTTATGTCCACGATATGGGAACGGTACCGGGAGGCAACATGGCCATTCTTGCGGGTGCCGGAGCCATGGGCCTCGGATGCGCTGACTACGCCATCCACGGCGGCAATCCTCCGAAGCTGCTGGTGGTCACCGACCTTGACGACGCCAGACTCAAGAGGGCCGAGAAGCTCCTTCCCCCGGAAGACGCGAAAAAATACGGGGTCGACCTGCGCTTCATTAACACGGGCAATATAGAGGATCCCGTGGCTTATCTGAAGAGCCTGACGGACGGCGCCGGATACAATGACGTTTTCGTCTACGCCCCCGTTAAGCCGGTGGTGGAGATGGGAGACGCCCTTCTGGCAAGGGACGGCTGCCTGAACTTCTTCGCCGGTCCTACCAATCCCGAATTCTCAGCGATGTTCAATTTCTACAACGTCCATTACGCGTCAACGCATATAGTGGGCACATCCGGCGGCAACACGGACGATATGAGAGAGGCCATAAAACTCATGAGCGGAAAGAAGATCAATCCGGCCGGAATGATCACCCATATAGGCGGCCTGAACGCCTGCCCAGAGACGACCCTGAACCTTCCGAAGATCAAGGGCGCGAAGAAACTCATTTACACCCATCTGGAACTGCCCCTCACTGCCATAGAGGACTTCGGCAAGGCTGCCGAGGAGAATAAGGGGACCAGACTCGGGAAACTGTACGCCGACCTTGACGAGGCGTGCAGAAAAGCCGGAGACCTGTGGTGTCCCGAAGCTGAAAAGCTCATCTTCGAGTACGCCGGGATCGAGGCATAAGGAACAGAACAATACCGGAAATCCGCACGCGTAACGACGCAGGCTTTCCGGTATATTTTCTATCTTCTTGCGGCATCATGGCTGGAAAGGGGGAAAACGGCATGAAAAGACGGTTCGGCATACCTGCTCTTGCGCTGCTTTTTGCGGTATGCCTGATGTTGCTCTCCGGCTGCTCATCCCCTGATTCATCCCCCGTCCCCCGTCTCGAAAAGGAAGACGGCGCCCCGGCGCTGGGAGGCATCATAAACCCGGATTCGGAGATAAGGGGAGTCTGGATCGCCAGTACCTGGAACATAGACTACCCGTCAAGGAGCGATCTTACGGCGGAGCAGCTGCAGGCGGAACTAGACAATATTCTCGAAACATGCTCGGGCCTGGGGCTGAACACCATATTCTTCCAGGTAAGGCCGGCATGCGACGCTCTGTACGAAAGCGGGATCTTCCCCGTATCACAGGCTCTGTCCACGACCGGGGAGCTGGTCTTCGACCCTCTGGGATATCTGGTCAGGGAAGGGCATATGAGAAACATCTTCATCCACGCCTGGGTGAATCCCCTGAGGATCACGATAAAGAAAACGGCTCTTGAGGACCTGCCGGAAGGCCCGGCCAGATCCCATCCCGAATGGTGCGTCGATTACGGAGACCGCCTGTATTTCGACTGCGGGATCCCGGAGGTCCGGGAACTCGTCGCGGATGGCGTCCGGGAGATCGTGGAAAAGTATGACGTTGACGGGGTGGTGTTCGACGACTATTTCTATCCCTATCCCGCATATGACAGCTCAGGCCGGCTGCTTGAATTCAGTGACGGGAAGACATTTGAGAAATACGGCGGCGGCCTGTCCCTTGAGGACTGGAGACGGGAAAACGTCAATATGATGGTGGAACTGTGCTTCAGAACAGTCCACGATACGGATCCCGAGTGCGTGTTCGGCATATCCCCCTTCGGGGTGTGGCAGAACGACGACGGGGAGAACGGAGGAAGCAGGACCAGGAATTTCGAGGCATACAAGAGCCTGTTCTGCGACGCCACCGCCTGGATCGACGGGGGATACATCGACTATATCTGCCCCCAGATATACTGGACCACGGACTCTGTGACTTCCCCCTATGAGGTGGTGCTTGACTGGTGGAACACGAGGCTGGACGGGTCAGACGTGAAACTTTACGTGGCCCACGCCTCGTACATGTACGGGGAAGGCGAATGGGACTCCCCGGGCGGCCAGCTCACTGACCAGATAGAGATGTCGAGGTTCCGCAAGTACTACCGGGGCAGCGTAAGCTACGGATACGAGGAACTGAAGAACGACGTCCGCGGGGCGGGGGACGAGATAAGGGAGGTGTATTCCTCAGCCGTAGTCTATTCCGATACAGTCTCCAACGGCTGCGTGCCTGAGCTTCTGTCCCATGAGGACGGGCAGACGGTGCGGGAGGAAACAGTGACCCTTTCAGGAACATCCGACCCGTTCTACCCCCTTGTTCTCAACGGGCAGAGGGTGGGCAGGATGAAGGACGGCTCCTTTGAGACCGAATACAGGCTCCATGAGGGAGAGAACCTTCTGACATTTGCGCAGAACGGACAGGAATATACCTTCACGATTATATACGAACCGAATATTGAATGAAATCTGATCGGGATATATAATACCCATTGTAAAGAAAAGAGAACCGGGAGAGGAACGATGGCACTTTTGACTGAATATTTCGGCACCATGGCCTTTGACGAGACCTCAATGAAGGAGTATCTGCCCGCGGGCATATACGCCTCGCTGAAGAAGACCATTGATGAGGGCCGGACCATAGACATGGATATCGCGAACGCTGTGGCCAAGGGAATGAAGGAGTGGGCCGTGGCCAGAGGCTGCACCCATTTCACCCACTGGTTCCAGCCTCTGTCAGGCATGACCGCCGAGAAGCACGAGAGCTTCATCTCGCCGGTAGGCGAGGGCAGGGTGATAATGGAGTTTTCCGGCAAGGAGCTCATCAGGGGCGAATCGGATGCCTCCAGCTTCCCGTCGGGAGGACTGAGAGCCACCTTCGAGGCCAGGGGATACACCGCCTGGGATCCCACGTCCTACGCGTTTATAAAAGACAGGACCCTGTGCATCCCCACGGCCTTCTGCTCATACGGCGGCGAGGCTCTGGACAAAAAGACCCCTCTCCTGAGATCCATGGACGCCATAAACACACAGGCACTGAGGATACTGAGACTTCTGGACCCGGAAACGGACGTGAGCTGCGTCCGGGCTTCGGTGGGAGCCGAGCAGGAGTATTTCCTCGTTCCCAAAGAGATGTACGACAAGCGCCGGGATCTCATATTCACCGGCAGGACCCTTTTCGGCGCCAACCCGCCCAAGGGACAGGAACTGGAGGATCATTACTACGGCACCATAAAGCCCCAGGTGGAGGCGTTCATGAGGGAACTGGACGAGGAGCTCTGGAAACTGGGGATCCTCGTGAAGACCGAACACAATGAGGCGGCGCCGTCGCAGCACGAGCTCGCGCCCATATATACTCAGGTCAACATCGCGGCTGACAACAACCAGCTGATGATGGAGATGATGCAGAAGATATCAAAGCGCCACGGCCTGGTGTGCCTGCTGCACGAGAAACCCTTCAAGGGCGTGAACGGCTCCGGCAAGCACAACAACTGGTCCATAGCCACCAACACCGGGGTGAACCTGCTGAGCCCGGGGAAAACTCCCTATGACAACGTGCAGTTTTTGCTGTTTCTGGTGGCAGTCATCAAAGCGGTGGACGATTACCAGGATCTTCTGAGGATCAGCGCAGCCACAGCGGGAAACGACCACCGTCTCGGGTCCAATGAGGCTCCTCCCGCCGTGATATCCATTTTCCTGGGGGACGAGCTTTCATCCATCATCGACGCCATTGAGACCAACACCCACTACGACCCCATGGAAAAGAGCCAGCTGAGACTGGGGGTGGACGCCCTGCCTCCTCTTCCGAAGGACAACACGGACAGGAACAGAACGTCGCCCTTCGCCTTTACCGGAAACAAGTTCGAGTTCCGCATGGTGGGCTCCTCCAATTCCATAAGCGACTGCAACACCTTCCTCAATACCGCGGTCGCCGAGTCCCTCAGGCAGTTTGCGGACGAACTGGAAGGGGCGGAGGATATGACAGAAGCCCTTGACAGACTCATAAGGAAGACGGTAAGGGAGCACAAGCGCATCATATTCAACGGGAACAGCTATGACGAATCCTGGATCAAAGAGGCTACCGAGAAGAGAGGCCTGTTGAACCTCAGGACCACTCCGGACGCCCTGGAATGCTTCCTTGACGAAAAGAACATCAAACTTTTCGAACGGCACGGCGTTTACACGAAAGCCGAGATGAAGTCCAGGAAGAACATAACTCTCGCCAACTACACGAAGACCATCAGGATCGAGGCCAATGTCATGGTGGACATGGTCTACAAGGAGATACTTCCGGCCATCACCGGGTACGCCAAGGACATATGCCAGACCGGCAAGGCCAAGAAGGAACTGTCCGCTGCAATGAACACCGAATACGAGCAGAAGATGGCCGACAGGCTGGGAGAGCTTGAGTCAAAGATATACGCGGAAGTGACTAAGCTTGAGAAGATCCTCGATGACACGCCTGAGACGGATGACGTGTCGGTCCTTGCGGCCTACATCAGGGACAGGGTGGCGGTGAGCATGGAAGATCTGAGAGAAGTGTGCGACGAGGCCGAGTTCATCACAGCCGAGAAGTACTGGCCTTATCCCACGTACGCTTCTCTGCTGTTCGGGCTGCAGTGACACTGCGGGAGGAGATCATGGAAGAAGAATTAAGATTCACGCCTTCATTCAAGCCCACGGCAAGGCTGTGCGGCATATCTATCAGAAATTTCAAGAACGTGGTCAACGGGCAGCTGTCCTTCATAAACACCAAAAAGAACTACAGAGCCAGCATAGTGGGCCTGTACGGCCAGAACGGCTCGGGAAAGACAGCGCTCATCGAGTCCCTGTCTGTGCTGAAGCACCTTCTGTGCGGCATACCGCTACCAAAAAGGTTCGCGGACTGCATAAACGTGGATTCCGATACCGCGCGGATCTCATACGACATCCTTATATCCGACGACAGCACGAAAGAGGAGTTCTGCCGCGTGACGTATGAGGCTGAGATCGCAAGAAGGGAAACGTCAGAAGGATCTGAGGGACCGGAAGCCTCGCCGTGCGCGGTCGCCAGAGAGTCCGTAAAGTACTCGCTGGCAGGCGAAGACGGGAAAAGGACCCCGATGAGGGTGCTGGCGGATACAGGCCTGGGAGATGTGTTCGGGCCGAAGAGCCGCTATGACGAGATCACCGGAAGGAACCGGAAGATCAGGACGGATCTCATCGTCGCGAAAAAGCTTACCGAAGTGACCGGAAGATCGTTTCTGTTCTCAGGGGAATTCAGCAGGACCGTCGCCGGAAACTGCCCTGACCGCAACATCGGAATGATATTCCACAGCCTTTCTGTATACGGGAGGCGGCAGCTGTTCATAATCGATTCGGCCATATCAGGAAGGATCAGCCTCAACGCCCTTCCCCTCATAATCGGGGACGGGGAGCACGGCTCGGTGTCGGTGTCCCTGAATGACGGCGGGGTGATTCCCGACAGTCTTATGGATACGGTCAGGAGAGTGGTAAAAAACATGAACCTGGTGCTTCCGCAGGTGGTGCCCGGGCTTGAGATAGGCATCGTGGAGCTGGGATCTGAGCTTCTGTATGACGGAAAGCCCGGCACAAAGATCCAGCTGGTCTCAAAGAAGGCAGGCCGGGAGATCTCACTGAGGTACGAATCGGAGGGAATAAAAAAGATAATCGCCATAACCCAGCTGCTTATAGCCGTGTATAACGACGATTCCATTACCGTATGCATAGACGAGCTGGACGCAGGGGTGTACGAGTATCTCCTGGGTGAGATCCTGCGGATCATATCGGAGAAGGGAAGAGGCCAGCTCATATTCACATCCCACAACCTGAGGCCTCTTGAGACCCTGGACACAGGATTCGTGGCGTTCACGACAACGAATCCCGAAAACAGATACATGAGGATAAAGGGCAGCGGCCAGAAGAACCTCAGGGACAGCTATTACAGGGATATCGTCCTCGGAAACGGAGGAGACGCCGTTTACGAGCCGACCCACAACGCGGAGATCGCTCTCGCGTTCAGGGAAGCCGGTGAGATCTATGACTTCACGTGAGCAAAGAAAAAAGGTGGTCTTCGTTATAGTGGAAGGCCCCACCGACGACGAAGCTCTCGGCGTCATGCTCGAGAAGATCTTCGACAGGTTCCAGGTGCATGTGGAGATCATGCACTGCGATATAACCACCGAGAACGGGGTGGATGAGAACCGTGTGGCAAACAGGATCAGAAAGATCATACGTGGATATGTCCAGCGCAACCACTTTACACTGAAAGACCTGAATCGGGTGGTGCATATAATCGACACGGACGGTTCGTTCGTCCCGGACAGCTGCATAGAGGAAGAACCCGGGCTGAAAAAGGTAAGATATTCCGACACGAAGATCTACGCGAAGAGCAGGGAAGCCATCATCGTGAGAAATGCCAGGAAAAGCGCCAACGTGAAAGTGCTTTCATCTCTCGACACGATACTCGGAAACGTTCCGTACAGCATGTTCTATATGTCATCGAACCTGGATCATGTCCTTTACAACAGGCAGAACAGCACCAATGACGAGAAGGGAAAGAACGCTTACAGATTCGCACAGAAGTACAGGAACAGCATATCCGACTTTCTCAATTTCATGACGCTTTCGGATTTCTCAGTGATGATGCCATACAGCGAATCCTGGGATTACATCTACGAAGGCACCAATTCCCTTGGCAGGCACTCGAACCTTGGGATATGCTTTTCGGCTTACTACGAGGAGCTTATGGGTGAATAACGGAGACCGGCACGGCTTTGCAATATCCGGTATCCTGCTTTTCATTTCCAGCCCTCCCACGTATAAGAAACACCGAAAAATAATCGTTGCACCAGAAAAAACAGGCCGGGAACTACATTTTCCAAGTGAGTTCCAGGCCATTTTTGTAATATCAAACAGTTTTTTTGCCGGGGATGATGGTCTGTTTATGTGTCTCTGAGTTGGCAAGCGCTTCGAGATTTTTGATCCGGCGTTCAGTTAGTTCTGCGATAACACGGATGCGGTTCTCTTCAATATAGTCCATTGCGTTTTCATCGGAAAGAATATCCGTAATCATTTCACCGACGCATGAAAGCGCTGAGAAGTTGATCCAGTCAAAAGACGAAACGAGTTTCAACTGCTCTTCGTGGTGCTTTTTGAACGGTTTGCAGACCACCTCTGACCCGTCCCGCATCATCGGCACACTTTTGTCGTAGCCGAGAGATGAGCCGCTATCGTAGATCGGCGCCATGCCGAGCCATTCAAGCGTCTCTGCGTTTCGGATAGCGCCAAAGTTATTCAAATGTCTATCTTCGTTAGCAATAATATAGTCAATCACGATCATCTGATCCAAAAACTCTCTGACACCGGGAATCCCGAGTGCGTCCGCGCAATCAACGAAATGCTGATACATCGACTTGCTGTTCGGCTGCTTCTTGGTCTGAATGATTCGCCACGCTGGGACAAGCTCGGTATCTTCGCGGATAAAATCTTCGCAAACGCT
>JAFTCY010000071.1 GCA_017454465.1 Clostridia bacterium | reverse complement strand
AAAGGCTTTCCCCTATGCTTTTGATTCCTCAGCTCTGAAATTCGATTCGATAAATGTAGTCCGGTAAGGATTCTCTCAAACTGTTCTGAAATCCGAACGGATAGACCCTACGTGAAATGGGTTGGGTATTCGTACCCAGAAGCTCGCTTATTCAATATGCGAGAGGTTCACGGAGCATGTTTGCGTCAAGTTCCGGTACGGTCGTCCCCGGAAGCCGGCAGCTTTCATCTGATCTCTGCCCTGCTCAGCTTCCCGTCAGCCCAGCTTATATCGACCGTTCCGCCTCCACGCAGCCTGAGTCCCCTTACTGATCCTTCTTTCCAGGATGACGGCAGAGCAGGCAGATACACAGGCTCGTTTTTCGTTCCCTGTAAAAGCATCTCTGCAATACCGGCGCACACACCGAAATTGCCGTCGATCTGGAACGGCGGGTGCGCATCAAGCAGATTGGTGTACGACCCTCCGTGCAGTGTGCATCTTGCACCTTCCCTGTCGTTTTCGGAACCGCACAGCCTCAACTGCAGATCAAGGATCTTCAGTGCGTGATCACCTTCTCTCATCCTTGCCCAGGCGTTGACCCTCCAGCCCAGGGACCAGCCGGTACCGTCATCGCCCCTGGCTATGAGGCTGGCACGCACGGCGTCCATAAGTTCCGAACCGTATTCGATCTCTCTTCCGGGATGAAATCCGTACAGATGTGACAGGTGCCTGTGAAGCACCTCGCATTCATCGAACTCCTCGTTCCATTCCATGATCCTGCCGTCTGATCCTACTTTGTATCCCATCACTCTCGGAAGAGTCTCCCTTATCCGTTCAACTGTTTCACAGGACGATCCTGTCCTGTCGGCAACATCAAGAGTCAGCGAGAACTCATCTCTGATTATTGCCTGGGTCATGGCGGTCCATTCACATGTGGAACTGCTTTCAGTATGCTCCTGATCGGTCCAAAATCTGTTCTCAGGAGAGGTTGAAGGAGAAAGGATCAGTTCACCTTCCTCGTTCTCGGTTAGCAGGCTGAGATAAAATTCCGCGCACTCACACATAGCAGGGAAAACGGTTTCCTTCAGGTAAGCGTCATCCCGGGTGTATTCCCAGTATTCATAAAGATGTCTCATCATCCATCCGCCGGCCATCGGCCAGAACGACCAGACATTGCTGCCACGCTGTCCGTTGCCGACAGGGGTAGACAGCCGCCAAAGGTCGGTATTATGGTGGACACAGAATCCCCGGGCGCCATAGAACTCCCTTGCGGTCCTTGTCCCGCTTTCCCTTAGATCGGATATCATGGAAAGAAGCGGCCGGTAGCATTCCTCAAGGTTAGTTACGAGAGTCGGCCAGTAGTTCATTTCGGTATTGATGTTGATCGTGTAGTTGGAATACCAAGGTGCCGGAAGGACCTCATTCCAGATCCCCTGGAGATTCGAGGGCTGTGTTCCCTCCCTGGACGAAGCGATGGTAAGGTATCTGCCGTAATGGAAGACCAGTGCATAAAGTGTCTGGTCCTCTTCCCCTTCTTCATGCCGCCTCAGTCTCTCATCAGTCGGCAGACTTCCTGCAGGACTTTCCGGCAGTATCAGCTCGGTTCTGCCGTACAGTTCTCCGTAATCCGAAATATGTTCTTCTTTCAGCCTGTCAAACCCCTTTTTCACGGCGCTCTCAAGATCGGCTATACACGGGCCTATATAATCCCTGCCTTCCGTGGCAGGGTGTTTTTTCCAGCCGTTAAACGACGTGCGGACGGCAAAAAACAATTCTGCATGATCAGCATCTGAAACCGCTATCCCATCTCCGTCTTCAGTCATTGAGCCGCCGCTCAGGCACACCGCCAGCCGGGCATGGAAACGCATTCCCTGCTTTTCGGTGTCATCCTCGTATACCATTCGCACCAGGCCCTGTCCGTCACCTCTTTTCAGGCTCGTAGTCGGGCAGGTCCCCTCCATGATGATCACTCCGTCTTTTGCATGAATACTGCTTCTCAGCTGTGATGTCAGACCGACCCGGAAGTTCAGCTTGCCTTTTTCGGAAGCGGACAGGTTCACCGCCATTACATTTGCCGGATACGATACGAAAACCTCTCTTGTGTATTCTGTCCCGCCGGACCTGAATTCAGTCTTTGCAACAGCGGTTTTAAGATCAAGTTCTCTCCTGTAATCCGAGACTCCCCCTAAACCGCTGAAATCTGCCAGAACATCCCCCAGAGGAAGATACAGCTGTGTCGGCATGCTGGTGTATTTGTCCTCCATCAGGCGCTCCGCTTCTGCATACCTTCTGCTTCTGACAAGCCTGCGTGCTTCAAGAAAGGCCTCCCTCGCCTCCGGCTGACCGTAAAACTGCGGGTATCCCGTCCAAAGAGTATCCTCATTCATTCCGAGCCGTTCATGCTCTACCCCTCCGAATACCATCGCGCCTATGCGCCCGTTGCCTACCGGAAGCGCTCCGTTCCAATCCCTGGCCGGTTTCTCGTACCATAATATGTGAGCTGTATCCATTTTTT
>JAFTCY010000008.1 GCA_017454465.1 Clostridia bacterium | reverse complement strand
GATAAGAAACACCGCCGCGATCACGATAATGATTATTATGATCGGACTCTTCCCTATTCCACCACTTCTCTGTACATTCCCGCCGGCTCCCTGAGCCGTATTCTGCTGGGTATTCTGCTGGGAATTGTGCTGCTGAATATTCTGGGGGCTGTGAAAGGGCATGCTCTGATTCTGAGGAGTTTTCTGAGCATTCTCCCTCTGGGCCTGCTGTTCTTTTCTTTCAGCATAAGCATCAGCTTTTCCAACCGGACCTGTGTTCAGGCCTTCTCCTCTTTTCTTGATGGAGCCGGCCTTTCCGGTTACCTTCTTTTTTCTCTGATTATCCATAAATACGCCTCCGGTTACGGTTTAAATATCAGTTTAAAGGACCCTACAGCTGGATTTTAGCACAAATCTCACCCCGACTCAATAGCTCGCTGAAAAAAGCAAAGAGACTTACGGCATGATTGCGGGATCAGCCGGAATCCAGAGAGGGCCTCCGGTCCAGTACACATTTTCTCATTATTTTTAAATGCCGTTTTTTAGACGTTTGGGCCGCCTTTTTTGTTGACGTTGCAACTCTTGACGTGGTATAATATTATGAGTTTTTATGCAGATGAGAGGGACGGAAAATGGTGGATAAAGCCATCGATTCCAGGCCGAAAAAACGGTTTTCAAGAGGTGATCTTCTCGCTTTGGCCGCAGTGGCTGCCATACTGGCTGCCTCAGTTGTTTTTCTGCTCAACGGAAGGAAAGGAAATACCTGTTTGATCACCGCAAACGGCAGCAGCGTGAGCTACAGCCTGTCGGAAAACCGGCGCATCGACCTTGTTTCAAACGGATACTCACTTACTGTCGAAATAAAGGACGGACAGGTGTTTGTGACGGAATCCGACTGCCCCGACAGAGTCTGCGTCAGGACAGGAAAGATATCGAAAACCGGGCAGGAGATCATCTGCGTTCCCGCGCAAGTTGTGATCGAGGTGACAGGAGGTGGGAGCGGTGAAGACTTTATCATCGGATAAAATCGTTTCCAGGCTGGTCTATGACGCGGTCTTTCTAGCTGCAGCGCTTCTTCTGTCAGCGCTTGAGACGATTATACCATTGTCATCGATCCCTATCCCCGGGTTCAAACCCGGTCTGGCAAATATCGCAGTTTGCGCTGCCTGTTTCAGGTATGCTCCCGTTGATGCATGGTCCGTCTCTCTTGCCAGATGCCTGATCATTTTCCTGCTTTTCGGGAATCCTGTTTCCCTGGTCTTTTCCCTGTTCGGATCCGTTCTCTCTCTTGTCGCAATGACCGTGCTGCGAAGCGGGCGCATTTCCCATCACTTCAGTTTTATCGGCATTTCAGTGCTGTGCGCTTTTTTTCACAATACAGGCCAGGTTCTTGCATGCGTCATAATGCTGGGAAATCACGCTGTTTCGTACTTTCCGGTCCTTGCGGCATCGTCACTGGTATTCGGTTCCGTTACGGGCCTGATCCTCAATCTGTTACACAGCAGTGTTATATATAGAAACCATGACCGTCTCACCTCTTAATGAAAGGAATCAAAATGAGTAGCGAAAAATCCGGAAAAACAATGAGAATAATAGCTGTATGCGCACTGGTGCTTGCTGCAGTACTGCTTGTGCTTTCCCTGACAGGAGTGTTCAACCCTCCGGCAAAATACAAGGATTTCAATTACTTTGCCATGGACACTTACGTGACATTCAGACTGTCTGAAGAAGGAAAGAACGGCCGGCTCTCTGAAAACTATCTTAAAGAGGTGGCAGACAAATGCGCGGGGATCCTTGCGTCCGTGGAATATTCGATCTCATCGCACGCAGAAAAGGGTGAAGTTGCATCACTGAATTCCGATGTGAACGTTATGGTTGGGGCAAGTGAGACACTGCTTGCGGTCCTGAACACGTCTGAAAGGATATCAAAGCTCACAGACGGGGCCTTTGACTACACTCTGGGTCCCCTGACTGAGCTTTGGAACGTATCCGGAGGAGGCCCGAAGCCGTCAGCCAAAGACATATCCTATGCTATGTCACACACGGGAACGGATAAGTTCAGAATAGGCGAGAAGGCGATCCAGAAAACAGATAAGATAGCCAAGGTCGACCTTGGAGCCATCGGCAAAGGATACGCCACTCAGGCAGTGCTGGAGTACCTCAGCACCACTGATGTTTCCTACGCGGTCGTTTCCCTGGGAGGAAACATAGGTATATATGGAGAGAAGCCAGACGGCAAAGGATACAGGATAGGGCTTAGGGATCCTTCATCACCTGATGCTGTAATGGGATATTTTGAGATACGCTCGGGGTTTGTTTCAGTTTCCGGAGATTATGAGAGGTTCTTTGAAGAAGACGGAGTAAGATATCACCATATCATTGATCCCGAGACCGGCTCCCCTGCAGACAACGGGCTGAGAAGCGTTGCAGTGCTTGCATCTAACGGACCGGCGGCCGATGCGCTTTCCACCGCTCTGTTTGTTATGGGAGAAGAAAAAGCAATGGAATTCTACAGATCCCATGTCATAGACTTTGAGGCCGTTTTCGTAACATCAGACGGCAGGGTGATCACCACCGACAGGATCGACAGTTCTGTTTTTGAACTGTCCAATCACAATTACAAACTCACGGAAAAAACGAAGGACTAATCTTACAGGAGCACTCTGATGCGGAACAGTTTGATATCAACCGGAATAGATGAATCCACCGCCCCGCTGCTTGAATATGCCGAATCCGTTGCCGCTCTCCACAGAGCCGCCGGAAAGACCGGCGATAATGCTCCCGGATTCTTTATTCAGACTTTCGGATGCCAGCAGAACGAAGCAGACAGCGAAAAACTGGCCGGCCTATGCGTGCTCATGGGATATGCCAGGGTCGCAAGACCTGAGGAAGCCGACCTTATCCTGGTCAATACATGCGCCATTCGGGAGCACGCGGAAAAAAAGGCCCTTTCCATCATCGGCCAGTACAAGCATTTAAAAGATGCGAATCCTTCAGTTGTGATCGGAGTCGGCGGGTGCATGGTCACGCAGGAACTGAGAGTCAGCAAACTGAAAAACAGCTACCCTTATGTTTCATTCACTTTTGATACCGGAGCCATGCAGTATGTTCCCAAACTGGTGTACAACGCCCTCTCAGGCGGCAAAAGAAGCTTTATCCTGACGGAAGAATGGAATCTGAACGAAGGACTTCCTTCCCTGCCCGAATCCCCGCACTCTGCGTGGCTTTCCATAATGTACGGATGCAATAATTTCTGTTCATACTGCATAGTACCGTATGTTCGCGGCCGGGAAAGGAGCAGACCGGTCCAGGCTGTCATTGAGGAGGCACGCCAGCTTATCGCGAACGGTGCGAAAGACATAACTCTTCTGGGACAGAACGTGAACTCATACGACGGGGGTACTGACATAGCCGGACTCATGCGCCGCATCTGCGCCCTTGAGGGAGATTTCAGGCTTCGCTTCATGACGAGCCACCCGAAAGACGCGTCAGACAGGCTGATCGAGGCTATGGCGGAAGAGGAAAAGATCGTAAAGCATTTCCACCTTCCGGTACAGTCCGGATCTGACCGGATCCTTAAGGCAATGAACCGCAGATACACATTCGACTCTTATATGGACAGGATCAGAAAACTCAGGGAAACAGTACCGGACGTGTCAGTGACTTCAGACATAATCGTGGGATTCCCGGGAGAAACAGAAGAAGATTTCGAAGCGACCCTCAGAGTAATGAGGGAGGCCGACTATGACATGGTCTATTCTTTCATTTATTCCCCGAGAAACGGCACTCCGGCCGCGCGGATGGAAGGCCAGGTCCCGCGTGAGGTCTCTTCAGAGCGGATGTCAAGGCTTCTTTCACTTGAAGCTGAGATCTCTGACCGGCGCAACAGCAGGTTTGAAGGAAGAACGCTCAGGGTGCTCGCTGACGGTATCAGCAAAAACGACCCGGACATGCTGACAGGCAAGGGTGATCCGGTAAGGCCGATCCATTTTAAGGCAGATCCGTCCGTCATAGGACGGTTCGTCAATGTAAAAATCAAAAAGACATCAACCTTCAGTTTCGAAGGCGAGAAAGAAGAATAGGACAGAAGAAGACATGGCAATACTGACAGATGAAATGACCAGGCTCATAGGGCTCCTTTCAGATGCCGTCAAGAACGACGAACGGCACACAGCTCTGATGAATGCGCTTGAGGAATATGAAAGAAGCGAGGAGCTCAACGGTCTCATTGCCCTTTACAATGAACAGCAGGATATACTTGAAGAAGAATTCTCCAGCAGTACTCCTGACAATGAGAGAAAAGAAAAAGCGCAGGAAACAGTCTCAAAGCTGTACAAAGAGATCACCGGACACCCCGTATATTCCGACTACATGCGGAAAAAAGCGGACTTTGACAGTCTGTTTCAGGAAATAGGCGCGGAACTCCAGTATCAGATCACAGGCTCCCGCCCCTGTTCACATGACTGTTCCTCCTGCCACAGCAACTGCGGTCACAACTGACAGCGATATTCTCTTTAAGGAGGGTGCCTCATCATGACACCTATGATGCTTCAGTATTTTGAAGTAAAAAACCAGTATAAGGACTATATTCTTTTTTACAGGCTCGGCGACTTTTACGAGATGTTTTTTGACGACGCCAAAACGGCGTCGGCTGAGCTGGGTCTTACGCTGACCGGAAGAGACTGCGGTGAAGATGAACGCGCCCCGATGTGCGGCGTCCCATACCATTCATGCGAGCCTTACATCGGGACTCTGATCGAAAAGGGATACAAGGTCGCGATATGCGAGCAGATGGAAGACCCCAAACTGGCAAAAGATCTTGTAAAACGGGAAGTGGTAAGGATCATTACTCCCGGAACGCTTATTGAAACGGATCTTCTGAAAGAGGAATCAAACAACTATCTGTGCACCATATATCTGGACGGAACTTCAGCAGGCCTGTGCTTTGCCGATATTTCCACCGCATATGTGGCATCCACATCCATCAGCAGCCAGGATCTTGAAGATGCGGTCATCAATGAACTGTCCACATATTCCCCTAAAGAAGTCATAGCCAATTGTCCGTCTAAGAAAATACCGAAAGTAGCTGATTTCTGCAGATCCAAACTCGGAGCGTCATTCTCTGAGAACTCAGCTGTTTTTTCCGTTCAGGATGCCTTTGACAGGACAGTCTCCCAGTTCGGTGAAACTGCAACATCAGGCAGGCCAGGAACTGCTCTTGTCGCCACCGGAGCTGCTCTGAAATACATAAAAGACACCCAGATGAAAGACATATCGTATCTGAAGGATCTTTCAGTATATGAGTCGTCCCAGTTTCTTGAGATAGACGTGTCATCCAGAAGGAATCTCGAGCTTACGGAGACCATGGTCGGCAAGGAAAAGAGGGGATCCCTGCTCTGGGTGCTCGATAAAACCAAAACGTCCATGGGAGCCCGCCTGCTGCGCCAGTGGATCGAGCACCCTCTGACGAATATAAACGAGATCCTGCTCCGCCAGCAGGCTGTAGGCGAGATGAGCGGAAACTTTATAATGAGAGAGGATCTGAGAGAACAGCTGTCATACGTTCTCGACCTTGAAAGGCTCATCACAAAAGTGACGTACGGAACTGCCGGTGGGCGGGATCTGAGAGCGATACACCAGACTCTGTCAGCAGTTCCGAAGATCAGATCGATCCTCAGTGAATGCACCTGCAAATCCCTGATGGACGTAGCTTCGGAGCTTGACCCGCTGGGCGACATCTGCCGGATCATAGACGAAGCGATAGAGGAAAACCCGCCCTTCACCATCAGAGACGGCGGGATCATAAAAAGAGGATTCAGTACCGAAGTGGATGAGCTTAGGTACATCATGTCAAACGGAAAGGACTGGCTGAAAGAAGCTGAAGCTTCCGAACGCGAAAAGACAGGCATAAGCAAGCTCAAGATAGGATATAACAGGGTCTTCGGCTACTACATAGAAGTTCCCCGCTCGGCAACAGACCGGATTCCTGAAACATATATAAGGAAACAGACCCTGTCCGACAAGGAAAGATACATAACCGACGAGCTC
Organism: Clostridia bacterium; assembly: GCA_017454465.1. Classification (GTDB taxonomy): domain Bacteria; phylum Bacillota; class Clostridia; order Oscillospirales; family CAG-272; genus UMGS1696. The sequence goes on along the minus strand of JAFTCY010000008.1, from coordinate 6,693 downwards.
AAAGATAAAGAAGCGGCGATCCTGGGAGCCGATGATAAGATCAAAGCCCTTGAATACGATATCTTCTGCAATATAAGAGACCAGGTCTCCGCCCAGTCTGCCAGGATCCGTTCCACCGCGCAGGCACTTGCGCGTCTTGATGTTTTCATTTCTCTCGGTGAATGCGCCGCGCAGAATTCATATGTCTGCCCATCCATTGACGCTTCTGACAGGATAGATATCAGAGACGGGAGACATCCCGTTGTTGAAAAGTTCGTTTCTGACTCGTATTTCGTACCGAATGATGCCAGGATGGACTGCGGAAACAGAAGACTGATGCTGATCACCGGCCCGAATATGGCCGGCAAATCCACGTATATGAGGCAGACAGCCATCATAATACTGATGGCCCAGATAGGTTCCTTTGTCCCTGCAAGCTATGCCAGCATCGGCATCGTCGACAAACTGTTTACCCGCGTAGGGGCATCTGACGATCTTTCTGCAGGCCAGTCGACATTTATGCTGGAAATGAAGGAGGTCGCGTATATTCTTTCGAACGCTACCAGGAGGAGTTTCATCATTTATGATGAGATAGGCCGCGGGACCTCCACTTACGACGGAATGAGCATAGCAAGAGCCGTTGCCGAATATACGGCCGGCAGAAAGATCGGAGCAAAGACCATGTTCGCCACGCATTACCATGAACTGACTTCCATGGAAGGCGAAGTTGACGGGGTGTTCAACTGCAGCATCGCTGCCAAGAAGCGCGGAGACACCATAACGTTTTTGAGAAAAATAATACCCGGACCGACCGATGACAGCTATGGCATAGAGGTAGCACAGCTGGCGGGCGTACCGTCAGAAGTCACCCGTAAAGCAAAACAGATCCTTGGAAAGCTGGAGGAGGAACGGCCCATCGCATCACCGGGGAAATCCGAGCTTAAGCAGCCGGAATCCTTCAATATGAGCTTCGATGATATCGCATCAAATCAGATAGTGGATGCCATAAAGGGAACGGATATCAACACTCTGACACCTATCGAAGCCATGAATCTGATCTATGAATGGAAAAAACTCATATAGGAGGCTGCCATGTTTATCGAAACCGAACAGGAAATGGTCGCGGCAACGATACAGTACAGGAGAGACTATCTCGACGGACTGTATGCCGTGCTTGAAGAAAGACGCGGCCAATACACACAGATCAGGGAAAAATACATAGATTCCGAAAGATGCGCCGGAAACCGTGAAAAATACCGCTCAGATCTCATAGAGATGCTGGGCTGGCCGCTTACGGAGCAGGCAGAACTCAGGCACAATCCAATGGAAGTAACCTGTCAGAAGGCATATGACCTCCCATACGCGTCAGCGTACAGGATGACATTTGAGATCCTTCCCGGTCTCAGAACATACGGTATGTTTTTCAAGTCTGCAAAGCCTGCCGAAAGCAAGCCGTTCACAGTGGCATGCCACGGCGGTGTCGGCACACCTGAAGTAATAGCCGAAACATTCGAGACCAACAACTACAACCGTATCGTCGAAAGACTGTGTTCCTTCGGGGACGGCATAAATGTGTTCTGCCCCCTGTTCCACATGTGGGCTGAAAGGTTCGGACCTCCCATGAAGGAAAAGGAAGACATGGGTTATGACAGAAACAGGGTTGACGGAAGACTGAAACAGGTAGGTTCATCCACCACCGCAATAGAAGTCTTTGCGATCATAAGGGAGCTTGACTGGTTCATGGATCAGAAGATCGCGAAAGACGGCCATATAGGGATCTGCGGACTGTCATACGGCGGATTCTACACGACCATGACATCGGCATGCGATACAAGATTTTCAGCGGCATATTCATCCGCCCAGTTCAATGACAGATACAGGTATGGACGTGAAGACTGGATCTGGCACGAGAGCGCGGCTAAGTTCCTGGACGCAGAGATCGCGGGTCTGATAGCACCCCGTCCCTTCTTCGTTGAAGGCGGAGAAAACGATGATCTGTTCGATGTCAAATCCTTTATTTCTGAATCTGACAGAGCCCGCACATTCTTTGAAGCAGCCGGTGTGCCGGAAAAGTTCATTTCTCACGTACACCCGGGCACTCATGAAGTCGCTTTGGACGACACAGGAATAACCTTCCTGTATGAAAACATCAAGTGATGGGAAAGATAAACTTATTAAGCATTGAGGTCGCCAACCTTATCGCGGCCGGTGAAGTAGTCGACAGACCTGCGTCAGCCGTCAAGGAGCTGCTTGAAAACGCCATAGACTCAGGCGCTTCCAGGATCGTTCTTGAAATACGCCGTGGAGGCATCTCGTTCATAAGAGTAGCCGACAACGGATGCGGGATGGAAAAAGAAGATCTCATACCTGCCATAACCCGCCACTCCACAAGTAAAATAAAGAGCGCTGAGGATCTTGACTCAATATTCACACTCGGATTCAGAGGCGAAGCCCTGGCGGCCATCTCATCGGTCTCAAAACTCAGGATCTTCTCAAGAGTCCCCGGCGCGGAGATGGGTGCGATGCTCCAGACGGACGGAGGAGAGTCGGTCAAGGTGATCGAGACAGGCTGCCAGCCCGGCACGACCGTCATTGTCGAAGACCTGTTTTTCAATGTTCCGGCCAGGAAAAAATTCTTAAAAAAGGATTCTACTGAAGGTATCGCAATCGCCGCCGTGATCGAAAAGATAGCCCTTTCGCACCCGGAGATCTCGTTTCAGTTCATTTCTGACGGCGAGATGAAGTTCATGACCTCCGGTAACGGCAACCTCAGGGATACGCTGAGGACCCTTTTTGGCCGCGATATTGCCAGCCGGTCACTTGAAGTGGACCGCGAGGAGGACGGGATAAGGATAACCGGATTTGTCTCGGAACCTGATTTTGTCAAGACCAACCGCAATATGGAGAACTTCTTCATAAACGGAAGATACGTAAAATCGCGGACCGCGTCATCGGCTCTTGAGCAGGCCTACGCATCAAAGATCCCCCAGGACCGTTTTCCCTTCTGTGTACTGAATATCGGGATAAACCCCTCTGCCGTGGATGTCAACGTTCACCCTACCAAGCTTGAGGTCAAATTCTCAAACGAAAAATCGATCTTCGATGCCGTATATTTTGCTGTCCTGACAGCTCTTGAGGCTGATGTAACAAGGCCGGAACTGAACCTTGACCCTGATTTCAGAAGAAAAGACCGGGAATCTTTCATGATGCGTGACAGGGAGATCTACGCAAAAGCCAGTGAGTTCCGCAATGCGTTCGTTCCCATGGACGGAGCCACAAGGCCCGCGAAACAGACGACTTTTTCCACCCCCTCTCCCGAACGGGAATATACAGTCAGCCCTGTCACGGACAGCCAGCATGACCCCCGGGATATACATGCCGGCGAAGAACCGGAACCACATTCACATATAGAAACATCTGATGCTGAGGCAGACCCGTATGCGGTTTATGATCACCCCATTGATCCGGCGGATATTCCCGAGTACATCATCCTTGGTGAAGCCTGGAATACCTATGTCATCATACAGCTGGAAAACAAGCTTCTGTTTGTTGACAAGCATGCAGCCCACGAGAGGATCATTTTTGACGAAATGTGCAGAAAACTCAGGGAAGGAATGAAGAACGGGGCAGCCGGTGAATCGCAGGTACTTCTGGGCGGGCTGGAATTCTCTCTGGACGGAATGGCCGCTGAAGCGCTTGAGGCTAACAGAGAAAAGATCTGTTCGCTGGGATTTGAATTCATAACAGGCAGATCCGGATCCTCGGACCTTCCGGTTACGGTGACCGCAATACCGTCGTCTCTTGACCGCGACGAAGCGTCTGAGCTGTTTCTCTCCCTGGCAAACGGACTGCAGGAGTCTATATCCACAGTTGATTCCGCAGCCAAGGGATATTTTGAAAGAAAGCTCTGGCAGGCGTCATGCAAAGCCGCTGTCAAAGGCGGACGTATATACGATATAGGCCATATAAAATGGATATGCGACAGAATACTGAAACGGCCCGACAGCACCGGCCAGGTGATACGCACCTGCCCCCATGGCCGCCCTGTTGCATTCGAGATAAAGAAATCTTCACTTGACCGACAATTTGAAAGGCTTGTCTGATCTCACAGACACGGAACTGTCATGTATATTGTTATTTCAAAAGATGATAAAAGCAGAGCCCGCCGCGGCAGGCTCATCACCCCCCACGGAACCATTGAGACCCCTGTGTTCATGAATGTCGCCACCTGCGCCGCAATAAAGGGCGGAGCATCGGCCGAGGACCTGAGAGAGGTCAAATGCCAGACCATGCTGTCAAACACCTACCATCTTCACCTGAGACCGGGTGACGATCTTATCCACAGACTGGGAGGGCTTCATAAGTTCACAGGATGGAGCGGGCCTATCCTCACCGACAGCGGAGGATTCCAGGTCTTTTCCCTCGCAAGCCTCAGAAAGATCAAGGAGGAAGGAGTTTACTTCTCGTCACACATAGATGGCAAAAGGATCTTCATGGGGCCTGAAGAGAGCATGCGTATCCAGTCACACCTCGGCTCAACAATAGCAATGGCTTTTGATGAGTGCATAGAGAACCCTGCAGAGTACCACTATACAAAACGGTCTTGTGACAGGACCACAAGATGGCTGCTGCGATGCAAGGAAGAGTTGAAAAGGCTCTCCGGCCTGGACGACACTGTAAACCCGCAGCAGATGCTTTTCGGGATAAATCAGGGCAGCACTTATGAGGACCTCAGGATCAACCACATGAAGCAGATCAGAGAACTTGATCTGGATGGCTATGCCATCGGCGGGCTGGCTGTAGGAGAAGAGACAGAGGAGATGTACAACACGATCGATGTCGTCGAACCTTTTATGCCGGAAGACAAACCCAGATATCTCATGGGTGTCGGAACGCCGCAGAATATTGTTGAATGCGTCCACCGCGGAATCGATTTTTTCGATTGCGTTATGCCTTCCAGAAACGCGAGACACGGAAACCTTTTCACCTGGAACGGGAAAATGAACCTACTCAATGAAAAATACAAGGAAGATCTCAGGCCCATCGACGAAAACTGCGGATGCCCCGCATGCAGAAACCATTCGAGAGCATACATAAGGCATCTGATAAAGGCAAAAGAAGCTCTGGGAATGAGGCTTGCAGTGCTTCACAACCTGTACTTTTACAATGAACTGATGCAGAAGATCCGGGATGCCCTTGACGCTGGGTACTATGAAAGCTTCTACCAGAAATACAGGGTGGTCCTGGGAGAAAGAAATCCGGACTGACTGTTTTCGGGAGAAGTGAAATGCGTTTTTTAGAGCTTAAAACAGATGATCCCGCAATCTGCCTGGCTACCGAGGAATACCTTCTGAGTATGGATTATGACAAAGATATTTTTATACTCTGGTCCGGACGGCCGTCCGTAATCTGCGGCAGATTTCAGAATCCGCTGGAGGAAGTCTCGGTTGCAGAGTGCAAAAAAAAAGGAATCAGGATCTTCCGGCGATGCAGCGGAGGAGGCACGGTATACCATGACCACGGAAATGTCAACTACTCAATAATCTCGTCAAGAAACGGCGGGACCGGATATGAGACGTTTCTGTCCTACGCAGTCGGTTTTCTCAATTCCGTCGGTGCAGACGCCTATCCCGAAGGGAACATGATCAAGATCGGAGACTTCAAAATAAGCGGCAACGCTCAGGCCAACACGGCATCAAGGGTGCTCCACCACGGAACTCTGCTTTTTGACTGCGATATTGAGATCCTCAGCCGGCTGACCCGCGGCTCCAGGTCCAAGTTCATATCAAAAGCCATAAAAAGCAATCCGCACCCGGTATGCAACATACGTCCCCATCTTTCTTCCGACATTTCGCTGACAGTCTTCAAAAAACTATTTATTGAGTATGTGAAGGGGAATGATGCCGAGTTTTTGCTTGACGGAAATGACAACGCAGATATCTCAAGGCTCGCTGAAGAAAAATACGGATCATGGAAATGGAATTTCGGCAATACACCGGATTTCCATATCTCATACGGTGCTGTTCAGGCAGACACGCACCGCGGCATATTTACCGGATTTACCGTCAGCGGCCGTGAATGTCCGGAAATGATAGGATCAAGGATCAGCATTGAAGAAAGCACCGAAATACTGTCGAAACTGTATCCGGACTCTTTCGACGATATATTAAACGCCGTTTATGATTGATAATGGAGCGGTAATAACACGCGGCATCTCAAGAACTCTGGGGAAATATACGGTTTTCGATACACCGAAGGGTAGCGGTTTGGCAGCATCTGCAAAAACCAGCGAATAAAAACATTAAGAGCTAACCGATTTTTTGAAGTCGATTAGCTCTTTTTTCGTTGCGATTTTCAGCTTCGCCGCCATATTTACTTAAGGTCAACGAATAAATCTTCAGGCGGAATATGATGCCATCTTCCGGTCGTGTCATTCATGGGATAGTGATATCTCCATGTATCATATTCTTTTGTGACCTGGCCGTCGCGGTACCTGTCGGATTCCGTAGCCCAGGACTCTATCTGCTGAAGAAAGTCAATAGCTTTGCGGCCGTGATCCCTGGGGTCTACCCTCATAAGCAGTTCACCGTCTCTGTGTTCAGCAGTCAGGCCGTAAATGTCTTCAAGCGTGAATAATGTGTGCATGAGTCCTATATTACTATCAATGTCAGTAACCTTTTCAAACATGTATATATCACTCGAACTCGAACGTAT
>JAFTCY010000070.1 GCA_017454465.1 Clostridia bacterium | reverse complement strand
TACGGCACAATGCTTGTATTGCGGAATCCCGCCCTTGAAGCAGGGATGGCTCTCGTCTATCATATTAGAGGTATATACCTGAACACAGGGTGCATCCGTATAGACCTTCATCACTCTTCCGGAAACAGGCTCTTTTACTGTTGCCCTGTGTTTGACAGTCCCGTCAAAAGCCCGGCAGCAGAAGTTATTATCTATACCTCCGAATTCCTTCAGCATATGGTGATTTCCGTACATTCCGTCCTTCAGCGGTTTCTCTCTTCTGAAATCGTAAGGTGTGCCTTCAACATCGATAAATCTTCCATCCGGTATAAGTTCACTGTCAAGACTGTTTATTCTGTCACAGTCAAGCCAGAGAGTATGGTCGTCTATGGTGCCTGATCCGTACCCTGCCAAATTGAAGTATCCGTGGCTGGTCATGTTGACGATTGTGGTTTTGTCCGTAACTGCTTCGTAGTGGATCGAAAGGCCGCTCTTTTTGGTAAGGGTATAAGTAACTTTTATGTCAAGGTTGCCCGGGAAATTCTCCTCACCGTCGGGGCTGGTATATGTCAGGGCAAGCTCCGGTTCTTCGCCGTCTTTCTCCTGAATGTCCCAGATCTTTGCATTGAACCCGAAAATCCCTCCGTGAAGCGTGTTTCTGCCGCCATCGTTCTTTGCAAGCCTGTATTCTTTTCCGTCAACAGAAAACCTGCCTCCTCCGATCCGGTTACCGACTCTGCCTATCAAGGCTCCCTGATACCCAGAAGGCATGATATAGCCTTCCATCGTATCAAATCCGTATATTACATCCGTTTCCCTGCCGTCTGTATCTTTAAGGTACAGATTCTTTATTATTCCTCCGTAATTGAGGATTACTGCTGAAAGCTTTGAGGAATTGGACATCCTGTACTGATATACCTTGCACCCGCATGGAGCATATCCAAACAGCTCTTTCGTTATCATTTTTCTCTCTCCCAAAATTCACTCAGTGAATCCTTCCGGATTCATTTTCTGCCATCTCCATGCGTCCTCACACATTTCAAGGATGCCGTTCTCGGCTTTCCACCCCAGTTCCTCGGCAGCTTTGTCGGCACTTGCATAACACGTGGCAATGTCTCCGGGCCTTCTGGGCATAATCTTGTAAGGCACCTTTACACCTGTCGCTTTTTCAAAATTGTTTACTACATCAAGAACGCTGTAGCCGTTTCCGGTACCAAGATTGTAAATTTTTAAACCGCATTTTTCATTAATCTTGTTAACGGCTTTTACGTGGCCTTTCGCAAGGTCAACAACGTGGATATAATCTCTGACACCAGTGCCATCGTGAGTGTCGTAATCGTTTCCGAAGACTCCCAGAAACGGTCTTTTCCCAACAGCGACCTGGGTCACATAGGGCATTAGATTGTTCGGTATCCCGTTCGGGTTTTCACCGATCAGTCCGCTCTTGTGCGCGCCTATGGGGTTGAAATATCTGAGCAGAACGACATTCCACTCATTGTCCGCTTTCTGTATATCAGTCAGTATCTGTTCGAGCATGGATTTTGTCCAACCGTACGGGTTGGTGCACTGGCCTTTCGGACAGTCTTCAGTGATCGGAACGAAAGCCGGGTCCCCGTAGATTGTTGCAGATGAAGAAAAAATAATATTCTTGCATCCGTGTTTTCTCATTACGTCCACCAGAATGAGCGTACCCGATATGTTGTTTTCATAATACTCCCATGGTTTTTGAACAGATTCTCCCACTGCCTTGAGCCCGGCAAAATGGATAACTGAATCGATCTTCTCATTTTCAAAGATCTCATTCATTGCCTCACGGTCTCTGATGTCCGCCTCATAGAACACAGGTTTCTTTCCCGTGATCTCCGCAACCCTGTCAAGTGATATGGGGCTGGAATTACTCAGATTATCACACACAACTACATCATACCCCGATTGCATAAGTTCAACCACGGTATGGGACCCGATATAACCGGTTCCACCTGTTACAAGAATGGCCATTTTCTCCTCCACGCTATCTGTGTTATGCCTTTACTTCCAGAGTCCGTCCGGATATATGCCCTCAGCGATAAGGGATTTTATCTTTGCCACTACTTTCGGCTTGTCATCGAAATATGTGACACCGAACCACTTGGCCTCAGTCTTAAGTATTCTTACCGTGCAGTCGCCATTTCTTATCATCTTTCCGACAGTATTCGGGAGCAGGCACTCGCTCTTCATGGGCTCCCGGTCCGGATCGTTTATAAACTGTTCAAAGTCTTCAGCAAGGCCTTCAAAAAGAGTAGGCGCAAAGCACCAGAAATTCATGGAGACTGTAGTACTTGCCGGGAGATGGACCTTTTCTCCGTTCTCATCTTCATAGTATGCTCCGCCATCTTCGGCAAACAGCTTGGTCCTTTCGCTGATCTTGACCAGCATGCCGTTGATGTCACCATGGCATTCCCCTCTTGCAACACTTCCGTTTTCAGTAAGCGTATTGCCAAGGTGGTATCCTACCATTGCAAAATCATGGGAATCTGCCTTAGTGTGTTTCAGAAACTGGGCGGCAGTCTCAAAAGCTTCTTTCCCGTAAAAGTCATCAGCATTGATAACCGCAAAGCAGTCATCAAGCAAGTCTCTTCCGCAAAGGACCGCATGAGTCGTGCCCCATGGCTTGACTCTTTCCGGCGGTATTTTATTTTCGGGTACGGCGTAATCCATATCCTGAAATACATAGTCAACTTTGACCTTGCCTTCGATGCGTGCGCCAACGGTTGTCCTGAATATTTCATAGTTTTCTCTCTTGATCAGAAAGACGACTCTGTCGAAACCGGCTCTGATAGCATCATATATTGAAAAGTCGATAATGAATTCGCCGTGTTCTGTAAAAGGATCGATTTGTTTCAGCCCGCCGTATCTTGAGCCCATGCCGCCGGCAAGAATAAATAAGGTCATTGTGGTTTTCCTCCTGTATGTGAACCCATCTTGATTAACTGTTGAGGCACCTGGGCCTACGCCCAAATACACCTTATACATTTTACTCTAATGATGTGTCAAATGCAAGATGTCATCACCATAAATGGCATATCCCGTTCAAAAAACCAGTGGTGCATCGCGTCACCACTGGTTTTGCATGTTATATAAGGTCTATCTCTATGGGGCAGTGGTCGCTGCCCATCACGTCCGAATGTATTATGCTGTCGCCGACTTTCCCGAACAGCCTGTCCGATACCAGAAAATAGTCTATGCGCCACCCGACGTTCTTTTCACGTGCTTTCATCATATAGCTCCACCATGAATACTGAACTTTTTCCGGATAGAGCTTCCTGAAAGTGTCCGTAAAACCCGATTCGAGCGTTTTTGAGAACTGCTCTCTCTCCTGGTCGGTAAACCCCGCATTCATGTGGTTGGTTTTCGGATTCTTGAGGTCGATCTCTTCGTGAGCAACATTGAGATCGCCGCAGACGATCACAGGTTTGATCCTGTCAAGGGATACTATATATGATCTGAAATCATTTTCCCATAGCATTCTGTAATCCAGTCTGGCAAGTTCTCTCTGGGAATTCGGGACATATACATTCACAAGATAGAACTGTTCATACTCCAGTGTGATCACCCTGCCCTCCCTGTCGTGCTCTGGCATCCCGATTCCATACGATGCGGACATCGGTTCTTTTTTGGTAAACACAGCAGTTCCTGAATATCCCTTCTTCTCTGCGCTGTTCCAGTACTGGTGGTATCCTTCGGGCTCAAATTCAGCCTGTCCCTGCTGCATCTTGGTTTCCTGTATGCAGAATATATCTGCATCTGAAGAACTGAAAAAATCCGAAAAGTTCTTTCCAAGGCAGGCTCTGAGCCCGTTAACGTTCCATGAAATAAGTTTTATGCCCATGACATCTCCGTAGGCTTGGGATCCCTCATCAGGACCTGTTTCATTACATCCACGGCCTTCCGCAGGCCTTCGTCTATGGACATCAGGCTGTCCTCGTGCTCAATTGAGGCATATCCGTCATATCCGCACAGTCTCAGGTTATCCACCAGATCTTTCCACCAGGCCACATCATGTCCGTACCCGACAGTTCTGAAAACCCATGCCCTGTTGATCTCATCTCCGTAATGCTTGGTGTCAAGAACTCCTGTCTTTGCCCTGTTGATCTCATCGATCTTCGTATCTTTTGCATGGAAGTGGTATATAGCCCCTTTCAAAGCCCTGATAGCCGCAGCCGGCTCCATACCCTGCCATACAAGGTGTGACGGGTCAAAATTGACGCCTATTACATCTCCAACTGCCCGTCTGAGCCTCAGCAACGATTCCGTGTTATAACAGCAGAATCCGGGGTGAAGTTCAAAAGCGATCTTATTCACACCGTGTTCCTTTGCGAACTTAGCAGTCTTCTCCCAGTATGGTATCAGCACTTCATTCCACTGATAATCAAGGATCTTTAGAAAATCATCCGGCCACGGGCATGTTACCCAGTTGGGGTATTTCGCGCCGGGATGGTCTCCGGGACATCCGGAAAATGTCACGACCGTATCGATTCCGGCCTTTTCAGCCAGCAGAATGCAGTTTTTGAAATCCCGGTCAAAGGCCTCTGCTGTCGCTTTGTCAGGATGAACATTGTTCCCGTGACACGACAGAACGGAAAGCTCCATATCGTATTTTTTAAATGTATCACACCATTTTTGATACTCCGTCTCACTGTTCAGCAGTATCTCAGGATCAGCATGAGCTTTGCCGGGATATCCTCCGCAGCCGATCTCTGCTGCATCAACTCCGAGGCTGTGCAGTATGGCCAGGGTTTCATCAAGCGTTTTTTTGCCGTAAAGATTTGACAGAACGGACAATTTCATAAATAATCTCCCTTTTTGTTCTATTTGCAAACGAAGAGGAAAGCTGATCTTTCCTCTTCGTTTGAATTATAGTTTCCAATCAATCAGAATCTGAAGATATCGCCTGTCTTGGCTGATGTGTATATGCCTTCAAGGATCTTGGTAATTACGATAGCCTGTTCGGGAAGCACTGTCGGATTCTTGTTCTGACGGACTGCCTGTATCCACTGGTATGCTTCCTTGAGCGACATGTCGTTGTCGTTGATGCCCTCGTAAAAATCGGCCCCGCCTGCTTCGAATGAAGGTTTGAATACATACTGTTTGTTCTGACGGATACCGTTGATCCGGACTCCATCAAACATGTCAGCACCGGCTTTTGTGCCGCAAATCTGGCAGCATGCCTCTCTGACTTCAAGGGTATTTAGAGCCCACGAAGCGTCAAGGGAGATCGTCGCGCCGTTTTCCATCACGACAAACCCGAATGCTGAATCCTCAACTGTGAATTTTGCCGGATCCCATGAGCCCCAGGCATTACCCTGGTTGGTATCGTTGTTAAGAGCATGGTATGAAGTGCCTACACAGTATTTCGGCTTATAGTTGTCCATGAACCAAAGTGTCAGGTCCAGAGCATGGGTTCCAATGTCAATAAGAGGGCCGCCCCCCTGCTCGTATTCATTGAGAAACACACCCCAGGTAGGAACCGCACGGCGGCGGACTGCACAGGCTCTTGCGAAATATATATCTCCAAAGGTTCCCATTTCAGCTTCATGCTTAATGAACTGAGCTTCGGCAGACTGTCTGGTCTGGTAACCGATCGTCAGCAGTTTTCCGCTTTTCTTTGCTGCGTCAAGCATTTTCTGCGCCTCGGCCGAGTTGATAGCCATAGGCTTTTCGCACATTACATTCTTACCGGCCTCAAGAGCGTCCACGGTAATGAAACTGTGGGAACGGTTGGGAGTACAAACATGCACAACATCGATCGTCTTGTCCTCAAGCAGCTGCTTATAGTCTGTATACACCTTTGCGTCTTCTGTCCCATATGTTTTTTTTGCCTCTTCTGCCCTCTCAATGATAAGGTCACAGAATGCAACCATCTGGACTCCGGGAACCTTGTGAAGCGAAGGCATATGTTTGCCGTTAGCTATCCCGCCGCATCCGATGATGCCTACTCTTACGATGTCTGAAGCACTTGCCATGATAAAACCCTCCGGATATATAGAATTAGTTTTTTCGAAATCAGGACCCGGATCCACCGGGCGCCTTTCACGCATATTATATATTAGTTATCTCCCTGTTTTCAAGACGGTTTTCCCTTTTCAGCCCGCCCTGCGTATGTTTTTTGTTTTGCACCATTATAAAGAATCTGTCTATCGGCTTTGACAGCAGATTCATCACGGGAACCGCGATATACATTCCGCTGATCCTGAATATGAGAAACAGCGCCATGGCGATGATCCCGCACCCTGCTCCGTAAACCAGTTTTCCAGCCGGTATAACGGGCGATGTGACCGGATCGGTCGCCGAAAAAACAGCATTGAACAGCAGCGTGCCAAGAACAGCCGTCAGCGCCTCATTGATGTCAAAGCCGAACAGGGCAGGTATGAAAATAAGAAGAAGTCCGGTGCCGGCACATGCAGCCGGCACATGCCATGACACGGTCTTTCTTAAACAAAGGAACAGCGCCGCAGCAATGATCAGGATAACGGATATCTCACCGATAGTCCCCTCGGTGTTTCCGGTAATATAGTCAACCGCTCTGTATACGGATGGAGGTTCATAAGAGCCAAGAACCGAGGCGACTGCCTCCTTTGAAAGTACCGGCGCCACGGAATTGAATCTGCAGCCTGCCGGTGTGACGACCGACAGCAGAGACACTGCCGGATAAAGCAATGCTCTCGCGCACAGGGCGGGATTTATGACATTTTTCCCGATTCCGCCGAAAAGCTGTTTGAACACGACCACAGACATGAAAGCACCAGCTGCCGGCAGCCACAAAGGAACCGTTACAGGAAGTGTAAGCCCGAAGATCAGTCCGGAAACCACAGCTGACAGGTCAGAAACGGATGATTTCTTTCTTGATATTCTGCAGTAAATCAACTCAAAAAATACTGAGCACAGGGAAGAGACTGCGACGATGGCAAGAGCGCGCCAGCCAAATGAAAATACCGACCACGCAACGACAGGTATCAGGGCGAGAATGACGTCGAGCATCATTCCTCTGACCGATTCGGTTCCCTTTATGAATGGGCGGGAATACCTTCTGAAAACGTATGTGAATCTTCCCTGCCCGGTGCTATTCGATTTTGATGAACTGCTGCCGGATATGTCCATTGCTCTACTCTCCATTGGTCTGGGCTCGGAGGATCAAAGTCGCTCCTTCACCCTTCTTATCTTTCCCACGATATCTATCCCGCAGGGACATACGTATGAGCACATCCCGCATTCGGTACAATTTTCAGCTCCGTACGTTATCAGCGGTGGTCTGTCATGTGCGGCCTGTCTTACAATATACACCGGTATCACCCCGTTTGCACATATATCGGCACACTTACCGCACCTGATGCAAGCACCCGGCGTCGAGGCGAATGATACTTCATCTGAAAGGATATAGACTGCTTCGGTCGCAATTGTCACTGTCTCGTCGGGACCGGTCATGCTCCTCCCTGTCAGGGGATCGCCGACAATTATACGGGAAGGCTTTTTATTCAGTCCGCTGATCTTCAACAATTCTTTTATTCTCGTTCCCAAAGGGACGGTTATGTTTGACGCACGCTTCACGCAGTCTCCGCCCACTGTCAGTGATTTTGAAACACACGGAATACCGGACGAAAATGCTTTGTATATGTCCAGACACGCTTCTGGTCCGAATACCGCGTATCTCCCGGCTGAATCAGAAGTCAGCTTTCTGATCATTTTATCCGTAACGGCATGCGGGTATTCTGTCATGCCGTTCTTTTGTTCCAGCACTCTGACGAATCCGGCCCTTCCCGCCAGTTCTTTCAGATGGTCAAGCATTCTGTCGCTGCCGTCTCCGGCGATGATATATGCTTTCCTTGCGCCTGTAGCCACAATGAGGATCTTGATGCCGTTTATAAGTGAAGCGCTGCGTTCCCGTGCTATTATTCCCGGTATCGGAAGGAACGGATTCTTTCCGATACAGTCGATAACTATCGAATCTGTTCCGGAAGAAATTCCCCTAAGTTTCCTATGCAGATATTCACCGGTCATGCATTCGCGGATCCCTGCCCTTCCGGCAATACCAATGATGTCTTCCGGAGTCGAATCTTTCAGTTTTTTTCCAAAGGGAGCGCATTCCGGATCAGTTTTCCCTACCCCGTCGTTCTTTATCTCTATGTATGTTGCCTTGTCAGATACCGTGACAGATGTCACGGTCCCGGATAAGCTCGCAAAGACCGCTTCTTCATTATCTCCTTCAGACAGCTTCTGGCCTATAAAAACCGGATCACCCGCTTTCACCAGGACAGCTCTGCCGCATTCTGCCGAAATAAGCACTGTTCCGATGGCTTCACCTTTCGTAAGATCCATGGTCAGGCTTTCAGGGACAGATATCCTGTCATCAAAATATGACGATCCGTACAACTATCAATCCCTCCCTTATTTGTCACAAAGCCGGTCCGGCCGGTCAGAAATTCTTGAGTATGTGTCCGGGTCACTGAGATATCATGCCGAAAAGCTCTTCCGGGCTGTATTCCGTAAATCCGTCTGTATCTGTTATACTCAATTCAGGCTTTTTGCCAGGGTCCGTGTAATCCACGCACGCAGTCACTACGATCTTCGAATACATGTTTCCGAACAGCTTCATCGTAAACCTGGTCGTTTCCTTCATTTCCGAGAGAAAACCGTCTTTTGTAATGTGGAATTCCAGCGATATGTCTGTTACCGAAACCGTGAATTCCCCGTCAGCTTCTTCGATCTGCTTTGAAACCTCAAGGGCTTCTTCACTGATCAGACTTCCCGGGACGACGGCCTCGCATCTCATGCTTCCGTCGCTGTCCACCACGACAGGCGTTTCTTTCAGGATATCCTCAACGGCACTCCCGATACCGGTACAGTAAGTGATGATTCCGGCGGGATCATTGATAAAGCATGCTCCGCCCGGTCTGTTCTGGCTTTCAAGGAAATCAGCAAGGCGCTCTCCCCCGTCAGTCATGTCCGCTCTTGCCGCTACAGTCTCACCTTCCCGGTCCGCGACCACAGCCAATGTGTTGTCTGAAAGAAGTATCAATGATCCTGTTCTGCCCGGATCTCCGGACCCGGAAAGGCTGAACGTGTCCAATAAAGGCTCTGCGGTATCTCCGGATGTTTCATAATACAAAGTAAGGCTCCCGTTGCGCAGAGCTTCCCTATAAGTCTGATACTTTGTCCCGTCCCAGGAGGCTCTGACCCGGATCGTCTGAATATCAGCGGAAACATCCAGCTTAGGGTACCCGGCGCTGAAAACTTCAGTGTAATCGAAACCACCGGCCCCGCGGGAGTTTTCTTCAACCGCAGCAAGCAGTTCATAGGCATTCGGATATTCCCTGACGGGAACTGTCTGCGTTTCATTGGTATCCGTAATATCCAAAGGTCCGCACGAAGCCATAAAGGCAAGAAGCAGGCACATGAGTGCAGCACAGTATTTTTTGATCATTTCACGCCGTATCTCCTGCCAAAATCAAAATGGGGGAAAAGCCTTAAAAAACCGATCTTTTTTCCGTTGACCGAGAATGTCCGCCCGTCAAGATACGACAGTCTGCCTTCGCCGAACTCAAATCCCGCGGAGACGGACCATAAAGCCTGATAACGGTAGCCAGCTTTTCTGTCCTCTGCATTGCCGGAATACTTTCCCTCGCCGAGAAGCGGATATCCTATATGTGCCAGATGAGCCCTGATCTGATGTGTCCTCCCGGTAATAAGTTCCACTTCCACCAGGGTCAGGTCCTTTTCACGGTTGTATGCAAGATCCTTGCAGACAGTAATGATCTCGCGGGTGCCGGGCACCTTCTTGTCAAGGATCTCGACTGTATTCGAGTCGGCCTTCTTCCTGTGAAAAGCATGAAGTTCACTTTTCCCCTCAAACCTTCCGTGAACAGCGCAAAGGTACTTTTTATGGACCCTGTTCTCTCTCATTGCCTCGTTCATCAGTCTGAGCGATTCTGCATTTTTCGCCAGTATTACGATTCCCCCGGTATTACGGTCGATACGGTTGCACAGGGCGGGCGCGAAAGAGTTCTCATCGTCGGGCGAGTACTCCCCCTTGTTTGCCAGATATGCAGTCAGCAGATATATAAGCGTTGTTTTTTCATCTTCATCGGCTCTGTTTCTGTCGCCCTCATCTCCGGTATGTACCAGCTGGCCCTGCTTTTTCTCACATAAAAGGATATTCTCATCCTCGTATACGATGTCCGGAACTGCCCTGACTTTTGAATAATCCGGTCTTGCATCGTCGCAGAAGAATTCATCAGGCAGCCATATCTCCACGACATCGTCTTTTTTCAGGATATCTCCCTCGTGAGCCCGCTTTCCGTTTACCTTAACTTTTTTTGTCCTTATTGCCTTATACAAAAGTGATTTCGGAAGGCCTTTAGATACTTTGGAGAGAAACTTGTCGAGGCGCTGGAACGAATCATTGACATTAACGGTAAAGCTTCTCATAGTTTTCACCCTAAAAGTGCGCAGCATATGCTGCGCACCGTTTGTTTAAATAATCACATCGTACCGAACAGCCTGTCTCCGGCATCGCCCAGGCCGGGGACGATGTATGCGTTCTCATTGAGTCTCTCATCAAGAGCGGCCGCATAGATCTTGACATCCGGATGATCATGACGGAGTTTTTCGACTCCCTCAGGAGCCGCCACGAGGCAGAGAAACTTGATTCTCTTGCATCCGCGGGCTTTAAGCATCGTGATCGCGTCAGACGCGGATCCGCCTGTTGCCAGCATCGGGTCGCAGACTATCACATAACGCGTTTCTATATCCTCTGGCAGTTTGCAGTAGTACTCCACGGGCTTATGTGTTGCGGGATCCCTGTAAAGCCCGATGTGGCCTACCTTTGCAACAGGCATCAGATTCAATATGCCTTCTACCATGCCAAGGCCTGCTCTCAGGATCGGTATGACCGCCATATGTCCTTCCTCGATCTGCTGTGAAGTCATCTTGGCAATCGGAGTCTCAACCTCTACATCTATAGTCGGGACATCGCTGGTCAGCTCATAGCACATGAGCATCGTTATCTCCTCAAGAAGGTGTCTGAAGTCTTTTGAACCTGTGTTCTTATCGCGCATGATCGTCAGCTTGTGCTTGATCAGAGGATGATCTGCCACGAAAAGCATGCTGTCCTTTTCCATTCCAAATGTCCCTTTCTGATATTATTCTGTTCGGTTTTTGGGAGCGCCGGAAGCATTTGCGGGTGCTTTTCCCATCCCTTGGATTTTATCACAAACACTCATGCCTTTTCAACCGTTATATAAAAACTTTACAAAAAATCGGGCGAATGATATAATCGGTCAGATACATTCTTGAAAGGATGGGCGCACATGGCAAAGAATGCACCGCAGAGAGTCTCTTTCCTGACATTGGGATGCCGGGCCAATCAGTACGAATCTGATGTTATCTCCGCAAAACTTGCCGGCTCCGGCGTCGAAATAGTCGGGTTTGGGGAACCGTGCGACGTATCGGTAATAAACACATGTACGGTGACCGCGGAGAGCGACAGAAAATCCAGGCAGATGATCAGGCGGGCCGCCGCTTTTTCAAAGCATATCGTCGTGACGGGGTGCTATTCCCAGAACGACCCGGAAGGGGCGGCGTCGTGGGAAAAGGTTACCTACGTGTGCGGAAACAGCGAAAAAGCTTCTCTTGCGGAAACAGTACTGTCGATCCTGTCAAAAGAGGAAAGCGGAGAGGAGCCGGAAAGGGTCGTTTCCGTCACAAAGCCGGATGCAAAAGCATCCGTTGAAATGACCCTGGCCGTACCGATGCGTACACGGTCCTACATAAAAATAGAAGACGGGTGCAACAACAAATGCGCCTACTGCGCCATCAACACCGCAAGGGGGCCGGTCAGGTCAAAACTCCCGGAAACAGTGATCCGGGAAGCTGAGCAGCTCTCATCGGCCGGTACCTGCGAGATCATCCTTACGGGTATCGAGACCGCATCATACGGTCTTGATCTTCCGGGCAGAAAACCATATGGCCACGCTCTGGCAGATCTCATATGCGAGATAGGCAGGATCCCCACAGTAAAAAGGATCGGAATGGGATCGCTTGAGCCGTCTGTGATGAATGGCTACTTTATTGAAAAGCTCGCCGAGACCCCTTCCGTGCTTCCTCATTTTCACCTTTCGGTGCAAAGCGGTTCCACAAGGGTGCTGGGCATGATGAGGAGAAGATACACCGCCGAAAGCGTTCTGGATGCCATTGAAAGACTCAGGTCCGCAATACCTGATGTGACTCTTTCAGCTGACATTATAGCCGGTTTTCCCGGCGAGACCGATGAAGATTTTGAAGAGACCCTGGAATTCATACAAAAAGCAAAGTTCCTTCACCTGCATATATTTCCTTACTCAAACCGAAAGGGTACGGAAGCGTCACTCATGAAAGACCAGGTCCCAGAAGAGATCAGGAAACACAGGGCACGCATCCTCGGAGGCAAGGGAGCAGAAATAAAAAAAGAGATTCTTTCGGACTATGTCGATAAACATCCGAAAGGGATCCCTGTTTACGTTCTGCTGGAGAAAAACCTCCTGAAGGATTCAAAAGGTCACAGTGAGCATTTCGTGGAAATAAAGATAAGAGATCTAAATGCCCCGGTCGGAACTGTGATTCCGGTATACCTTGAATCCACTGACGGAAAATACTGCTACGGACGTGCATACTGATGGAAAAGCGGGCAAAGGCCTATGCGGGTGCTCACAAAACATAATAGTTCTTTAAAATGCAGCGGCATGGCCAAGGTCACACCGCTGCATCCTTTATTACATTGCTCCTCTGCGGGTAAGCACTACCCAGACAGTCTTGAACAGTATATGTATGTCCTGTTTAAGGGACCAGTTTTCGATATATTCACGGTCCAGACGGACCACAGTGGTAAAAAGGAAGAAGGGCAGAGGCGCTTTTCTTTCAGTGAAAACGTTTCTGCCCTTTGTCATTATTTCTGCTGTATATACTCGTCTATGGCCTTTGCCGCGGTCTTTCCCGCTCCCATTGCCAGGATCACGGTGGCCGCGCCTGTAACAGCGGCATCGCGTTCGAGTACTTGTTGTCCATGATATACGAAACGAGAGATGCTGACGCAATGCTCTTGTCGAAGAGTTCGTAAGGATGGTCTGCTTTTGCGATCATCCCGGTCCTGTTGCATTTGTATACAGCTATGTGATGCTCTCTGACGTTGAACTGAGCCGGTATGATCTCCAGCTTCTTGTATACCTGGTCGGGAAGACGGTGATATTCATCTTCTCCGATTATCGTCTTGAGCTGTTCTTCAGTAAGTTCATGATTCTCGATTATGACAGGAAGGCCACTGAGATCTTCTTCTCTTTTTCCCTTGGTTTTCTTTCTTGTATATGTAATAGTCTCTGTATCTGCTTCTTTTTCGGGAGTCTTATCGACAATCGCTTCGTTAAAAAACGCAAAAGCTGAAAAGGCGTGACTTTCATCACGCCAGAACGCAAATCTTTAAATGCCGTTTGCGGGCTTTGTGTTTTTGTCTTGAGAGCTGCAGCCCGGTGTCACGCAAGCAGAAGATCAGCTATCTTGATTATATCCCCCGCGCCCATGATCATAACGATATCATCCGGTCCGGAAACGGATTCTGCATATTCCGCCGCCTTTTCAAATTCATCAAAGTACGTACTCTTTTTTCCGTTTTTCCTGATCCGCTCCGAAAGCTGTGACGAAGATACCCCGTAAATATTCGTCTCCCTTGCCGGGTATATGTCACAGAGAATTATCTCGTCCGCTTCAGGAGAAGAGAGAGAGGCTGCGAAATTATTGAACAGTTCGTATGTCCGGGAAAATGTATGAGGCTGGAAAATGATCGTCAGTTTACCGTTGCACACTTTCCTGATTCCGCGCAGTGTCGCCTGTATCTCAGTCGGATGATGGGCATAATCGCTGAAGAGCTGTGCCCCGCTGTGTGTAAATCCCAGTTTTTCCATCCTTCTGCATATGCCTCTGTATTCTGAAAGAGCCTTGGCTGCAGGCTCAGGATCCGCACCTGCCGTTACACAGGCTGCGAAGGCGGCCAGCGCATCGCTGACATTGTGTTCGCCCGGTACGCTCAGCCTGACCCTTGCAAGTTTTTTGCCATGACGGAAAATGTCAAATTCCGGATAACCTGCGACCAGTGTCTCGTTGGCCGAGTAATAGTCCGCCAGCGGGTTTTCATGGGCGAAGGAAATGACTTTGCATTTCGCCCGCTTTGCTATCTCCACGCAGTCTTTGTCATTGAGGTTCAGGATGGCAACACCATCCTCCCCCGCTCTGTTTATGAATTCAGTAAAAGAATTCTTTATCTGTTCTATGGATTTGAAGTAATCCACATGATCCAGCTCGATGTTCAGCACCACCGCAATGTTCGGGTTGAAGTCAAGGAACGAATCCATGTATTCACAGGCTTCAAACGATAGAAAATCATGTTTGCCTATTATGTCCACGGTGCCGGTCTCTTTCATGACAGCTCCGTTCAGCACCGTAGGTTCTTTCCCGGCTTCTCTCAGAATACATCCTATCATAGCCGTGGTAGTGCTCTTGCCATGTGTGCCGGAGACCCCGATCCTTTTGTCGTAATCTAGCATAAGGTATCCCAGGTAGTCGGAACGGGATATCATGGGGATGCCATGTTCCTCCGCATAGACTATCTCCGGAGTATCAGGAGGCATGGCGACTGTATATATGAGTACATCCCTGTCAGACATATTGTCAGCCGAAGGGGTATAGTATACTTTGATTCCGAGAGTCTCGAGCTTTTCTGTAATTGATGTTCGGGACCGGTCATAGCCGGCCACATCAAACCCCCTGAGCACACTGACATGTGCAAGAGCATTCATGCTCACACCGCCTATGCCCGCGAAGAAAAGTCTCTTTTTCCCCTGAAGAATCTGTCTGATATTATCTGCACCCAAACGGGAATTTGGTAAAGCCATATATCTAGTCCTTGTCCTTGATGATCTTTGTTTCTTTTCTTTTTCTGAATATTATCTTTTTCTGTATGAAAAAATTGACTATGAAGAATGCGAGTTCGCAGATTGGCTTCGCTATAGCTATGTTGATGTTGAGGACCCTCATGAAGAACTCCAGCGCACCGTAATTCTTAATTATGAACATGACGGTCGCCAGCCCGTAATACTCCCCGAGCGCCTTTGCCAGATTGTTTCTGGCATGGAATACGAATCTGCGGTTAATGAAGAAGTTGGTCCCTGAGGATATCACCCAAGAAATAAGGACCGCTATCTCCCTGTACAGATCCGGAGAAACACTCCGCAGCAGCACACTGAACGTCAGCGTCAGCACATAGTCGAAAAGAAAACAGGAGAATGACGAAAGCGCATACTTTAGTGTCTGGGATGAAACGAGCAGTCTGAGCACCCTTCTGAACCTTACCTTCAGAGTGGAATCTTTTTTTTCCACTTTTACCGAATTCAGCTTAAGCCCCCTGTTGGCCGCCCACATCATAGCCGATACCGCGTTGGGCTTTTTTGTCATAGAGAGCTGCTCAGCCAGTTCCCGCGCCATTCCGACAGCTCCGCAGGTCGCGGGGACAGGTCTGCCCGCTGCGATAGTGTAGAAAAACTTCAGAAGTCTCCCATGCCCTGAAGTCACTGCACACACACCGCTTCTTTCTGACATGCTTTCCGAGATCTCCGAAAGTTCCTCAGGAGATATATCGGAATCCGCGTCATAGAGGATCACGTAATCGGATTCTGGCAGTTCAACAGCGGAAAGACTGTCAAAGCATATTATGTTTCCGGCTTCCATAGTCTCCCCTCCGTTTCGTTTCAGTCATTTTTTAATATTATCACAAAGCTCTCTAATTTTCAACAATTGCCGCCGATAAAGACAGCGCAAAGAGCGGGCCGCAGGCCATCGTCCTTTGCGCTGTCCTTTATTAGCTTTTATAGATTGCTTATGCCCAGGGATTCTCGTTTGCGGGCTTTCTGATTCCCGCCAGCAGGCCATGCCATGAATCGGAGTGAATGAACCACTTGCCGGTGGACGGCTGGTTGCGGAAGGAAACGGGACGGATTGAGTCGGCGCCCGAGGAATGGAGATAGAGCGTTATATAGCCCTCTCCCATATCATGGGAATGAGGAGTAGTTCTGACTGTAATAGTGTAGGGAGCGGTAGGCTCGTAGCTGTTCTCGGGAGTCGTGCCGTGGAAGTAGGACCTTGGCGTGGAATCCCCGTTCTGGGAGAAACGGTCCTTTATAAACGACTTGTCATATGCCGAGAATCCGTTGGGACCATTGAGGAATTCCATCATCCTGAAGCTTTCTTCCTGGTTTGCGGGGTAGATGTTCAACGCGATAACAAGAAGAGCTGCTACTCCGAAAGGACTCTTCTGATCTGCTTCAGGACGGGCCATGAGTTCTTCCAGTGTCGTCGGAATGGATTCGAAAACGAAATCCTGTGATTCCTCAGTGGCTTTCTGGATGATCGTCCCTGCTGCTTTTTTCAAGTTGTCAAGAAAAGACATTTGTTATACCTCCGTTATGAAATAGTTTATGGTTCGTGACTGCGGCGGCTGGCACGCCATGCCGTATCACCTCGCTTACGAGATCATTATACAGTGATTTTCAAAAGAAATCAATACTGCCGTGTCCGGCCTTCATGATACTTTCTCAAGCACGAAACCGTATTTCTCCACCTCTACAGAGCTCCCGGAGATCAGGGCACCCCTGCATATAAGTACTTTTCCGTTCAGTTCTCCTCTGAAGCTGTCACCGGTATTGACGGTTGCTACCAGTCTCGTCCCGTCAAGCTCTCTTTCTATAAACACCCTGCCTTCACCGTCGGAAGTTGCTTTTACACGTCCTCTCTGCAGTGCGGGTTCACCGTGCCTGTGGGCGCTGAGATCCCTTACAAACTCAAGAATTGGATTTTCCTCTGTTCAGCTCCAGTCAAAGAAACTCCGGCAGAACGGGTCCTCATATCCTTCTGTTCCAATCTCATCCCCGTAAAAGATGCACGGCATTCCGGGAAGCATGAACTGTATGAACCCCGCTGCCGTCAGTCTTTTTTCGGCTGTTTTCCTGTCCGGACCGCTCATAGTCCAGCCTGCCCTTTCGTTTCTGTCCGCAGGAGGTTCGCCCGGTGAAAGAAGCGACAGTATCCTGGGTGTGTCGTGAGTCGAAAGCATGTTCATCAGAAGGCCGAGTACCTGCGGTGGATAGTTCTCCGCAACAGACATGACTGTATTGACAAAGCCCGGTCCCCTGTCCCTTCCTGACACATAGTCGATTATGGCATTCCTGAAAGGATAGTTCATAACAGAGTCAAGCTCTCCGGCAGTAAAATAACTGCGTCTTACGCCATAGCTGACCTTATTTGATGCGTCTTCCCAGACCTCTCCTATGAGCAGTGAGTCCGGGTCTATCTCTTTCATCCTTTTCCTGATCTTAGAGATAAATTCATCAGGAAGCTCGTCTGCAACATCCAGCCTGAATCCGTCGGCTCCCGCACGGAGCCAGTGTGCGATCACGCTGTCTTCACCGCCGACTATGAAAGCTTCATAGTCCGGATTCCGTTCGTCAACGCACGGGAGTGTCGGCACTCCCCACCAGCACGTATACTTGTCCGGGTACTGAACAAACTCATACCACTGCCTGTATGGGGAGCAAGGATCGTCATATGCGCCGTTTCCGAATTCACCGGCCGCATCAAAGTATATGCTTCTGGACCCTGTGTGCGAAAATACACCGTCAAGTATTATTTTCATTCCCCTGGAATGGGCCGCCTTGCACAGGCTTCTGAAATCATCCTCATTCCCGAGCATTTCGTCTACCTTCATGTAATCACATGTATCATACCTGTGATTGGACCATGCTTTGAATATCGGGTTCAGATATATTATGTCCACGCCAAGTCCGTGAAGGTAATCCAGCCCCGCTTCAATTCCCCGGAGATTCCCGCCAAAGAAGTCACAGTTTTTCACTTCCCCGTTCTCGTCCGGCCTGTAACACGGAATATCGGATATGCTGTCGTGTATGAAATACGGTTCCAGCTTTCCGCTCAGGTCGCATGTGCCTTCCCTGCGGAACCTGTCCGGGAATATCTGATACATAACCGAGCCTGAAAGATGATCCGGTGTAACAAAATCCTTTGGAATGCATGAAAGCTGCCACATGTCCCCGGATTCCATGTTTGTCTGGTCATATCCCTGCTTGTAAAGGGAAAACTGCCCGTCTGCGGTATCAATCCTGAACTTATAGTAGTACAGGCCGGCCTCGGCAAGAGCAAACCTGCAGGTGAAGAATTCGTAGTCGCCTTCTCCGCCGTCTTTTCCCATGGTAAAACGGGCGTAATCACACCCGTTTTCCTTTTCTATGATCAGAGAACATGATCTTGCCCCGCAGTCATTCGGAATATGTACTGTTATCCTGCATTCCGAAAAAGGCTCGATCGTCCCGAAAGGTTCTTTGAATGTGCTGTTTTTGCTGTCAAACAGAATGCGCATCACCGCATCCTCCATATACGGTCAGCATATTCGAGCACTGCTCTGTCAGCCGAGAATATACCGGCCTTGGCTATGTTGACAAGCGACATCTTCATGAATTTTTCACGGTCGAGATAGGTTTCGGAAACCAGTTTCTGGGCTCTGGCGTAATCGGCAAAGTCCGCGATATTCATGTACTGGTCCGCCCTTCCGAATCTGTTTGTCAGCAGAGACTGGCGTATATCCTCGAACCGTCTTCCGAGGACTCCGGACGTCAGCATTCCTACCACTTCCGCCAGTTCCGGATCCCTGTCCAGATATTCCTGAGGATAGTATCCGCGGTTCCAAAGAGCCTCCACTTCATCGACTGTCATGCCGAACAGGAACATGTTCTCCCGTCCGACCTGTTCACAGATCTCAACATTGGCTCCGTCAAGAGTGCCGAGCGTGACCGCGCCGTTTATCATAAGCTTCATATTGCCAGTGCCGGAGGCTTCCTTGCCTGCTACGGAGATCTGCTCGGATATATCAGCGGCAGGTATTATGATCTCGGCAAGCGACACCCTGTAATCCTCTATGAATACGACCTTTATCTTTCCCTTTACATCAGGGTCGGAGTTGACGACATCTGATATGGCTGAGATAAGGCTTATGATCTGTTTTGCTATCATATACCCTGCTGACGCCTTGGCGCCGAATATGAAAGTCCTGGGTACAAAGGGTGCTGCGGGATTGTTCTTGATGTATCTGTAGCAGTAAAGTATATTCAAAGCGTTAAGAAGCTGTCTCTTATATTCGTGCAGTCTCTTGACCTGAACATCGAATATGGAATCGGGATCCACATTCACACCGTTCTTCTCAGCGATGTATGCCGCCAGCCGCTTCTTGTTTTCCAGTTTGATCTTTGCCAGCCCGTCATGGACCGTTTTATCATCCCTGAAAGCAAGAAGTTTTTCAAGATCGTTGGCATCCTTCATGAACCCGTCACCTATTATCTCTTTCAGATATGATGTAAGGAGCGGGTTGGCCTGACCAAGCCAGCGCCTGTACGCAATGCCGTTGGTCACATTCGTGAATCTACCAGGGTCTTCCTCATAGAATTCCCGGAAAGTGTTGTTTTCAAGTATGGTAGTGTGAAGTTTGGACACCCCGTTGACCATATGGCAGCAAGCAAGGCACAGATTTGCCATTCTGACCTCTCCGCCTGAGATAACAGCCATCTTTTCTATCTTGCCCCATTCGCCCGGATAAAGCTTTTCGAGTTTTTCCCTCTGGCGGCGGTTGATCTCCCTTACGATGGAGTATATCCTCGGCAGCTGCTCGTCGAACAGCCATTCGCTCCAGTGCTCGAGAGCTTCGCTCATGACCGTGTGGTTTGTGTATGAGAAGGTCTTTTCAGAAATTGCCCAGGCCTGGTCCCAGCTGTATCCGTGCTCATCCATAAGAAGCCTCATGAGCTCCGGAATGGAAAGTGCCGGGTGTGTATCGTTTATATGGATGGCGACATAATCCGCAAGATCGTCAAGATTCTCATGATGGTGCAGATAGTGGAAAAGGATGCTCTGGAGCGAGGCGCTGACCAGCAGGTACTGCTGTTTAAGCCTCAGCCTTTTGCCCTCATCATGATCATCCGCAGGGTAAAGCACCTTCGAGATGACCTCGGCCATGGTGTTCTTTTCAAGCGATCGGACATACTCTCCCCTTGAAAAGGCATTCATGTCGAAACTCGGAAGTTTTGCGCTCCACAGGACGAGTTTGTTCACCGCTTTGCTGCCGTATCCGGATATGTACATGTCATAGGGAACTGCCGTGACGCTCTGGTATCCGGTCTGTGCTACCCTGAATTTGCCGTTGTCATACCATTCGGAGACCCTTCCTCCGAACTTGACTTCATACACTTCATCGTCCCTGGGCTGGAGCCAGACTTCTCCCCTGTCAAGCCAGTTGTCAGGAAATTCCGTCTGCCATCCGTCAATGATCTTCTGCTTGAATATGCCGAATTCGTATCTTATGGAAAAACCTGTAGCCGGGAGCTCGTTTCCGG
The DNA here is from genome assembly GCA_017454465.1 of Clostridia bacterium. Lineage (GTDB taxonomy): Bacteria > Bacillota > Clostridia > Oscillospirales > CAG-272 > UMGS1696. Next base: position 12,149 of record JAFTCY010000070.1, on the reverse strand, counting down.
TAAGACTGTCAAGATAGCACGAGGCGAGACGGCCCAGGCCGCCGTTGCCCAGACCCGCATCCGGGTCAAGGGCATACAGGTGCTCTATGTCGATTCCCTGCTCACGGAGCACATCCCTTATGACATCCTCCTCACCCAGATTGTACAGGTTGTTCCTGAGCGATGTTCCGACCAGAAACTCCATTGACATGTAATATACCTGTTTTCTCTGGTAAAGGTCTGTATTTCTTCTGTATTCTTTTCTCTTCGCCGCCAGGGTCTCCCTTATGAAAGTGCATACGGCCTTGTATGCCTGCTTATCCGTGCATTCGTTCAGATTGAGGGAGAAAAGTCGGGTCGAGGTATCATTCAGTCTTTTTAATGCTTCTGTTCTGTTCATTTGTCACTCCGGATAAAATCTATTTTTGTGTTATTCTGCGGTAAAGCTCCATGTACTCTCCGGCAGGCAGTTTCCATGAAACGTCCTTCGACATGCAGCTGAAGATCAGCCTGTTCCATGACTCTCTGTCGTTTCTGTACAGCCCGACCGCACTTCTCAGGGAATCCATCATCTGAAGCCCTGTGAACTCTTTGAAAACGAAGCCTGTCCCTTCCCCTGTATCGGGAATGAATTGAGCCACAGTATCCTTCAGTCCGCCGGTCTCATGAACAACGGGCACTGTCCCGTAATGCATGGCCATAAGCTGTGAAAGACCGCAGGGCTCGCTTTTTGAAGGCATAAGATAAATATCAGCGCCAGAATAGACCTTGGATGCAAGGTGCTTTCCGAACCGTATATTTACCGAAAACTTGTCAGGATGCCTTTCAGCAGCAGACCGGAGCCATGACTCATATTCGCTGTCTCCGGTGCCCAGCACCGCAAATTGTACATCCATCTCAGCTATTTTTTCAAGAGATTCACACAAAATCTGCATTCCTTTATGCTCAACGAGACGCGAAACGATGCCGATCAAGGGCACGTCCGCCCTTACCGGAAGTCCCAGTGTTTCCTGAAGATAGCGCTTGTTCAGTGGCTTTCTGCTCAGCACGTCTGAAATGCCATATGGATACGGAACATCAGGATCCTTGCCGGGATCATTGACCTCCGTGTCGATCCCGTTAACGATACCCGTCAGTTTGAATGCATGGTCATTTATTATATCATGAAGACCATGGGCATAGTATGGGTAGCAGATTTCTTTTGCATAGGTTCTTGAAACGGTGGTCAGGGCATCGCATTTCAGTATCGCGCTCTTCATGAAATTGTGCTGGTCACCGAATTTGAACGTGCTGTCATATGACACAGGCAGTCCCAGAACATTGCCGAGGAAGAAGGGATGCACCCACCCCTGGTATTCGATATTGTGAATTGTGAAAACTGTCTTTGCGGTCCCCAGCTCATCATGATAGAAAGCATGGAGCAGCGTGGGCACAAGGGCGGTCTGCCAGTCATTGCAGTGTATGATATCCGGCTTTTCCCCAAGTATCACAAGAGACTGGAGGATCGCTTTTGAAAAGAACGCGAACCTTTCGCCGTCATCGGAATAACCGTATGCTTTTTCCCTGCAGAAATAGAGTTCATTGTCTATAAAGAAAACTTCAAGTTTGCGTCTTCTTGACAAGAGCCTGTGGAGCCCGGCATACTGTTCTCTCCAGCCCAGTTCCAGTTTGAATTCGGAAACCAGTTCCGTTTTGAAAGACGGGTCCTTTTTTATACTGCCGTAAAACGGAATAAATAAAAGTATGCGGTTCCCCTTGTATGCCGAAAGCGCTTCCGGCAGAGCCTGGGCAACATCTCCCAGCCCTCCTGTCTTCATAAACGGAGCGGCTTCACTTGCTGCAAATACTATATTCATACTGTCTCACCCTTACCAATAATGACCGGATGCACCGGGGTACCCATGAGCACCGTTCCGTCTGACACGGTCACGTTTTTATCGAGGATCACACACTCAAGCTTTGCATTCCTGCCTATCCTGGTCCCCTGCATCACTATGCATGATCTGACAGATGCGTCTTTTGCCACGGTGACCCCCCTGAAAACGATGCTGCTGTCAACCTTGCCGTAAAACCTGCAGCCGTCAGCCACAAGGCTGTTTGAAACGGCTGAACCCTCGCCGTAGTATGTAGGGGCTTCATCACGAACCTTTGTATATATGGGCCGGTCATTGTTGAACAGGCCGTTATGGATCTCTTCGTCAAGCAGCGCCATGTTGTTCGCGTAGTAGCTCCTTACATCCTCATTGCGAAGCACTATTCCGTCCACGGGAAAGACCGAAAGTTCTATCGCATTTTCATTGAATTTCTTCTGCAGATAATCCCTTTCCAGATGAACCAGTCCCTTTGAATTGGACTCTTCCAGGATCTCAGTCAGGGCCTTGCGGTTGAAAATGAACACTCCCATGCCAACATATGATTCCTCTTTGGCTGGAGCATTGATCAGTATCTCAGTGACTTCATTGGACTTGTCAGCCTTGAGGATAAGAGGATGCTTTTTCCTTGGATCCGCCTTTTCCCGGTTCGCCAGGATCGTGACATCGCACCCGGTCTCGATATGTTTCTTTATGGCTTCCCTGAAATCTATATTGCTCAGTACCGTGGTATCGCATACGACGACATAATCATACGCCGGATTGTCTATGAACCTTATCGCCGAGTACAGTGCCTCCAGTTTTCCTTTGTATACGCCGGTATTCCCGCTTACGAAAGGCGGCAGGAACACAAGGCCCTCGTTTTTCCTGTTAAGATCCCAGTCTGATAAGTTTCCGAGATGGTCCATGAGTGAACGGTAGTTATACTTCGTTATGATGCCTATATTGTATATCCCGGAATTGGACATGTTCGACAGAACGAAATCTATGAGGCGGTATCTGCCTCCGAACGGGAGGGATGCCACGGTGCGTATGTTTGTCAGTTCGCCGAGCGAGCTGTCATAAATATTCGAAAAAACGATTCCCATTGCCTTCATGACACAGCCCTCCTTTAAAAGACTTCTTTCGGCTTGATGACCGAATTCTGTTCCACTACTTTGTCTTTTCCCACCACCGCGATGCCCCACGCCTTCTTTTCATAGAATTCGGGGTCATCGCCTATCCTTGTATTGGGCTCGGCCGTGGAATCTTCACCTATGATGGCATACCTTACCTCAGACCTTTTCCCCACAACGGCGTTCGGCATGATAAAACTGTCGTGTATCTCGGCGCCCTCTTCTATTATGCAGCCGGTGGAAATCACGGAATCGTACACCTTCCCGTATATCTGGCTTCCCTCCGCCACATAAGAATTCACTATCTCGGATTTCGGTGAAATGTAGCTGCACGGGTGTGCGTAGTTTCTTGCATAAATCTTTGTGTCAGGATCTCTCATATCGAGCAGAGGCTTGTCTCCGAGTATGTCCATATTGGACTGCCAGAGGCTCTCGATGGTCCCCACGTCCTTCCAGTAGCCGACAAAATCATATGCAAACAGCCTGCGGCCTTCTGCAATCATTTTCGGTATTATATTTTTACCGAAGTCATTACTGGATTCAGGATCCTCGTTATCCTCTATCAGATATTTTTTCAGCACTTCCCATTTGAAAACATAGATACCCATGGAAGCCTTCGTGCTTTTCGGCTCTTTCGGTTTTTCCTGGAATTCTGTTATCCTCCCGCTTTTATCCGTATTCATGATACCGAATCTGGAAGCTTCCTCCAGAGGGACTTCAAGAACCGCAATGGTGCAGTCAGCGTTGTTGCGGACATGTGCGGACAGCATCTTCGCATAATTCATCTTGTATATATGGTCTCCTGACAGTATCAGGACATTGGTCGGATTGTACCTCTCCATAAAGGACAGGTTCTGATAGATCGCGTTTGCGGTGCCCTTGTACCACTCTGAATTCTGGCTCTTGGAATATGGAGAGAGCACGTGGATGCCTCCGTTCGTGCTGTTGAGTCCCCACGGCTGTCCGTTGCCTATGTACTCGTTCAGCTGAAGAGGCTGATACTGAGTCATGATTCCAACAGTATCTATACCCGAGTTAACACAGTTGGAAAGCGGGAAATCGATAAGCCTGTACTTCCCTCCGAACGGAACGGCAGGCTTGGCAGTGTTTTCGGTCAGAACCATCAGGCGGCTTCCCTGTCCGCCTGCCAGGATCATTGCTACGCATTCCTTCTTGCGAAAGGTCATGATGCAGTCCTCCTAAATATATGCAAGGTTATTATTTTTCCAAAGCATAGAAAGTCGCTGACAGCGGCGGGAGCGTAAGTTCGCCGGAATAAGGCAGTCCATGCATGGGAGCCTCTTCCGTCACGACTGCACCGAGCGGGACCGAAGTGCCCCAGTACGCACAGTAATCCGATGACAGAAGCACTCTGTATCTCCCCTTTTCCGGGAATCCGATGCGGTAGTGTTCTCTTGTGACCGGAGTGAAGTTAAATACGCAGATCAGTTCATCTCCGTTCCTGCCTATCCGCCTGAATGCAACCACACTGTTGTCCCTGTCTTCAAGGCTGATCCATTTGAATCCGTCCCAGCCCAGTTCATTGTCCCAGAATTCATGGTGATCTCTGTAAAAATGATTAAGGTCGCATACATAATTTTTCAGCATTCTGTGGGATTCATAGTCAAGCAGGAACCAATCCAAACCCTTGGAGAAATCCCATTCGGCAAACTGGGCAAGCTCTCCTCCCATGAATACCATTTTCTTTCCCGGATGAGCCATCATGTACCCGTAAAGCAGCCTGAGGTTCGCGAATTTCTGATAATACTCTCCCGGCATCCTTCCGATCAGCGATCCCTTGCAGTGCACCACCTCGTCATGGGAGAGGGGCAGTATATAGTTTTCGGAAAAAGCATAAGTCAGCGAAAAAGTAAGCTCATTGTGGTGGTCTTTCCTGAACAGCGGATCCTCTTTCATATACCGCAGCATGTCGTTCATCCAGCCCATGTTCCACTTGAAATTGAACCCGAGTCCTCCGCAGTAGTCCGGCTTGGTTACGTTGGGAAATGCAGTCGACTCCTCGGCGATCATCATGACGCCTGGAGACTCCGTAAATGCCGCCTTGTTAAGCTTCTTGAAAAACTCTATTGCTTCGAGATTGTAGTTACCGCCGAAAACATTGGGCTTGTACACATCACGCCCGTAATCAAGGTAGAGCATGGATGCCACGGCATCGACGCGGATCCCGTCCACATGATACTCCCTTATCCAGAACAGTGCGCTGGAAAGCAGGAAGGAGCAGACCTCGTATCTTCCGTAGTCGAATATCCTGGTGCTCCACTGGGTATGCTCATTCATCATGGGATCGGACAGTTCATAGCAGCACGATCCGTCAAACTGATACAGGCCCGGTTCGTCTTTCGGAAAATGGGCCGGCACCCAGTCAAGGATCACCCCGATACCGTTTTTATGGAATTCGTCTATAAGGTGCATAAGACCTTCAGGATGTCCGTATCTGTGAGTGGGAGCAAAATACCCCGTCACCTGGTAACCCCAGGATCCGTCGTACGGATACTCTGTCAGCGGCATGAACTCCACATGGGTGTACCCCATTTCCTTTACATACGGCACAAGTTCGTTCGCCATGTCGTCGTAGGTATAGTACGAACCGTCCCAGTGCCGCCTCCAGGAACCCAGATGGACTTCATAAATATTCACCGGCTTTTCAAGGATGTTAGAGTCCTTTTTCGACCTCTCCCAGTCTCCGTCTGTCCAGCCGAAACCTCCCGGTTCCCACACTATGCTCGATGTGTCAGGCAGAGCAGCCTGCCTGAAAGCATATGGATCGCTTTTGTATACGAAGGTCCCGTCATTTCTTTCAATGTAGTATTTGTACTTGTCCCCTTCCTTGGCAGCGGATGAGACAGCCTCCCAAATGCCTCCTTCGGTGGGCTGCATGAGGATCTCCGAGGTGTTCCAGTAGTTGAAGTCTCCGACGAGCCTCACGCTTCTGGCGTTGGGTGCCCAGACTCTGAAAATATAGCCGGTGTTTTCTATCAGGTGCACACCCATAAAACGGTACGCATCATCTGAAATGCCCTGAGAAAACCTTTGTTTTCTTTCAGCGGTAAAGCCGTCCATGTATACCTCCCAAAAATGCCGATTTTCCACGTATAAATGATAACATATTTATGAAGATTTGTACACACCTTTTTGGTTATTTGGCACATATTTCAGCTCATCCGGCAAAAATATAACGCCATGTGAATGGCGTCATATTCATGTCTTTTCCGGCATCACACAGTCCCGGTCGTACCCAGGACGGCGTATGTGCGGGCGAGAATATTCAAAGTATACCGGCTGCCCTTCCGTATAATTGTGACTTTTTTGTCATCTGAAAGGGTCAGCAGCACCTGCCTTTCAGCCGGGTCTCTTCCATAAAGGTCCAGGGTAACTTCCACATCCTCATTCCTGAAATTCTGTATCACTTCCGTGTCGTTGCCGTAAAGGTTCAGGCCTACGTTCACGGGACCGCGGAAAATCAGCCCGAAAGGCTCTGTCAGCTTGTCACGGATCTCATTCAGCAGCTGTTCCGGCAGATCCAGGATGTTCCAGTTATCCTTCGGATCGAAACCTTCCCTGCCCTTGTAATTTTCCGTTATATCTATGACGCAGTCACCGCCGATCCCTGTTTCATTTTCAAATCCCGCTGTAACAGCAACAGGCCTTCCCGCCGCCTGCATTCCGCGTACATACTCGCGAATACCCGGGTATCCCGCCGCCTGCATTCCCAGTATCACCGCAGGTGCACAGGGATTGAGCTCCGTATCAGGATCCACCGGAATTCCTATGAGGCCGTAAAAGCTGCCGAGATATCTCTCCACCGCCGCATCGCTGTGGGGCTGCTTGGGTACGGAAACACCCACTGTTCTTTTTGATTCCACAATGGCCTGCAGCTTGTCGAGTGCCGGCCGCTCTTTTCTCAGAGCCTCGGTGTTTTCGATTCCCGGAGTATAATCCGGTTCGGATGGAACGCCTTGCTGGAGCGTCAGAAACTGATAGCTGTAGAGCATGGTCTCCTTCGCATGCCCGAGCACGGTCTGCCTGGCCTGGTCCAGGTATGTGGCAGGAGTAGTCGAAAGCGTGTCATACCATCCGCCCTTGCATTTTCCCTGTCCCAGCTTGTTCTGCCATTCCATTACAAAGAACGCGTTTGTCTGTGGGTTTCTTCCCCAGGCTTTGGCATCGGGTTCGCGGGTCTCCGTGCCTGCCCATGTCATGTCAAACACCTGTGTCTGCCGGATGACATCATAGCCGTTCTTATGGTAATCCTCGTACCACAGAGGGTATTTGATTATGACTTTGCATTCAGGGTTTATGCGCCGCACAGTCGGAAGGACGTCTTCTACCGCCACTTTGTGCATTATATCACAGTGATAGTCATCGAAATTCATGCTGCCCCTGGATGCTTCGCACAGTTCGCACGTGCAGTCAGTGAAAAAGAAATCGTCTATGATGATAACATCAAACACGGAAGCGGTACGGGCAAAGATCTCACGTACTCTCTCCCTGGTCTTTGCGTCCGAGTAGCAGCAGGCGTCAGGCCAGTTGTTGGAGTTGCGGGGAAGTTTTGTAGTGGTAACACAACCGCACACAGCAAACCCTTCTCTGAGAAAACGGTCCCGCACACGGGCGAGCAATTCTTCATCAACGAATATGCCGTCGCGGTATGATTCGACAAATACTTTGCCGAGACCGGAATCCCGGCACCACTCAACGGCTTTCTCCAGGCCTTCCACAGTCCGGAGTTCCCCATCAACCGTGGGGGCTTCAAATAAGACTGAAAAGAGATGCATAATGTCCTTCTTTCTGAGATCAATTCTTTGGCAAATGCCGTTCTATTTCCTCGGGATCCTCGTCTTCGCACACAAGATTCAGCTGTCTGACAAGATATCTGTACCTGAGGCGTCTGGCGGAAGTAGCGTGGTTAAGTGTTACGCACGCACCTTCAGCAGACGAGTCTTCCGCATCAGCTCTGGTTATTTTATATGTAACTGTCTCGTATTTGGAAAAATCAAAATCCCTGTCCTCGAAACATCCGCCTTCTGCATATTCCGCGATCTTCTCGTAATCCGGAGAACTGTCCGCCGCACGCCACACACTGACAGGACCGTCAAAGTTCCACTTCAGCTTCAGTTCTTCCCCGGCACTTACCTCTTTCGGCACAGGCCGTTTTTCAAATGCGGGTATATCTGAGATCACATATGTTTCCCCTGCCTTCGTGCCGAATTCTATCCTGTCGTCTCCAGGCACTGCATGTTCAAACGGGATACACGCTTTCGCGATTCCGGGAATCCTGATCCTGCATACATTCCCGGCAAGAGAACGGACGCTCAGACGGTTCACACAGCCGCCGTCCCAGCGTGCTCCGATCTCAAAGCCTCCCCGCGCGACCAGTCCCTCGTAGGATCCCCTTGCCCACGCATCGGGTATGCAGGGAATCGGTACTATATATCCTTCATGACTCTGGATCAGCATCTCCGCCACTCCCGACGTGCCACCCAGATTCCCGTCTATCTGAAACGGAGGATGCGTGTCCCAGAGATTTGGAAGCGTCCTTGTCCCGAGAAGGTTTCTGTACAGTCTGTATGCTCTGTTTCCGTCACCGGTCCTTGCCCAGGCGTTCAGTCTGTGAGCCAGAGCCCACCCTGTGGATCTGTCAGAACGGTAGTTCAGTGTCGTCTTTGCCGCATCGAGCCACGCAGGTGTTTCCCGTGTGATCAAGGTACCCGGATAAAGTCCCACCAGCTGTGAGATGTGTCTGTGCTGGAACTCCCCGACTTCTCCGTAGAACTGCTCCTCCCTGTATTCCTTTATCTGGCCGCTCCAGCCCACCTGGACCGGATCATATTTTCCGATCTGCTCTCTGAGCTCCCGGATAACCGGCATGTCCTCTTCTGGAATGTTCTCCTCACCCAGGATACTGACACATCTCAAAAGATCGGATCCGTTCTCATATATCATCTGCTGATCGAACGCGCACCCTACTGTATGGTAATACTGAACCGGATTAGACCAGTTGTTGGCAATGATCTGTTCGGGAGAAGCGGAAAAAACGGAAAGGTACAATCCGTCATAATTCCTAACGACCTTCAGAAGATGCTTGGCCATAGCAAGCAGCGCCGGATATGCGACGGTCCTGAGTTTTTCCCTTGATCCCGTAAATGCGTATGCTTCCCAGAAGAGCTTTGATGTCAATCCCCCTGTTCCGGGACCGGAATGCCCCCCGGGGCCGCTCACAGTATACGCGTAGTTGCCGGTCCCTATAGTCCACCCGCAGCCTCCGGGTTCATCAGTATAGTTTTCAGGTACTGTTTTAAGGATGTATTCTCTTGCATATTCTTCAGCAGCCGGCCTGAAAGCCTCGTAAAAGTCCCTGTATGCCTCGAACGTCTCGGATAGATTGGTCACGAATGCGGGCCAGTAATTCATCTGCACATTGATGTTGTGCCAGTATCCACTTCCCCAGGGAGACCTGTCGTGGCAGTTCCAGACTCCCTGCAGATTGGCGGGAAGTCCTCCGGGACGCGACGAGGATATGAGGAGATAGCGTCCGAACTGGAAATACAGCACTTCGAGGTAGCTGCTCTTTCCGCCTTCGCCGTATGATTTGAGAAGCTCATCCGTCATCATTTCGGGAACTTCGGTTTCCCCCAGTTCGAGTTTTACTCTCCCGAAAAGTTCTCTGTAATCACTGATATGACGCTCTTTCAGTTCCGTGTAGGATCTTGAACAGGCTGCATCAATGAATCCCATGACTTTTTCGTGAGGGTCAAAGTCTCTCAGTTTTTTTGTGTTTTCCTTTTCGAGAAAGACCTCCGGCCGCCGTTCGTAGTTGGTACCGCAGCAGAAGACAAACGACGTGTTTTGGGAGCCGTTGATCCTAAGCCCGTCCCCTTCCACAGTAACGGCACCGTCCGAAAACACTCTGAGGCGCCCCTCAAAACGGACATTGAACGCCTCCATCACGCCTTTCATCACTATCTCGCTGCCGCAGGAACTGACTTTTCCCCTTTTTTTTCTGTGTTCCTCTTCAGTTATGAAGGGAATCCTTAGATCCACGCGGAATGAAACGGGGTCAGACGATCTGATACATCCGGCGATAGCCCTGTCCGGATATGATGCAAAATACTCCCTCTCGATTTTTATATCGCCTGCGCTGTAACGTACGTACGCAAGGGAATTGTCAAGATCAAGCCCGCGCTCGTACCCCTTGATCGGGCCCTGAGGATCCATGAAACTGATAATGATGTCCGCAAAGCTTGTCAGTCCGCCAAGCCAGTCAGGGTTCTCCAGAGAATTCTCAGTGATCTGGATCCTTTCATAATCTGTTCCGCCGAAAACATTTCCTCCAATATACGAACAGCCTATGGGTATCGAATATTTTTCCCATCCCTCTTCGCTGTCGGGAGCGGGCCTCCCATATCTAAGTCTCAGTTCCATGGGCACCTCCTCATGATCCGAAACGTTTGGATCTGTCGTTCATTGTAGCAAATACTGTCCTTTTTGGCAACTCAAAAAACGGATCCGGGCATACTATTCGATTGATTTTTTATGTCCGGTGGGCTATAATGCTTCTGAAAACATAATGCGAGGTGACTGAAGTGAAAAAACAAAGCGGCGTTCTTTTACCTGTATTTTCCCTTCCCGGCCCATACGGCTGCGGCTGCTTCGGCGAATCAGCTTTCCACTGGATAGACAAAATCAGAGAGGCGGGCTTCTCCATTTGGCAGGTGCTTCCGTTCGGAATGACCGACGACAACAATTCCCCTTATATGTCATATTCTTCTTTCGGAGGAAATCCGTTTTTCATCGATCCGGATGCGCTTTACGACCAGGGGCTGGTCACACTTGAGGAACTCAGATCTCAGATGGTCGACTATCCGTATCTGTGCAGGTACGGGATACTCCGCGACAGCAGACTGGCATTCCTGAAAAAAGCCGCTTCCAGGGTCAAGGACCGCGCACCGGTAAGGAAATTCATGAAGGAGAACCCTTTCGTAGACGGTACCTGCAGATTCCTGGCGCTTAAAGAGAAAAACAGCGGAAAAAAGTGGAATGAGTGGGAGGAGACCGAGCCTGATAAAGATGAGTATTTCGCATGGCAGTTCATACAGTATGAATTTCACAGGCAGTGGCAGCTGGTCCACGACTACGCAAAGAGAAAAGGAATAACAGTGATCGGAGACCTCCCGTTTTATGTTTCACAGGACAGCTTCGATGTCTGGTCCTCTCCAGACCAGTTCCTCCTGGACGAACGGTACAATCCAACCCATGTGGCCGGTGTGCCGCCGGATTATTTTGCGAAAGACGGCCAGCTCTGGGGCAACCCGCTGTATAACTGGGAAAAGATGGAAAAGAGCGGCTTCGCGTGGTGGAAAAAGAGAATGGGGTATATGCTTACACTGTTCGACGGGATACGAATAGACCACTTCAGGGCGGTCAGCGCATTCTGGAAGATCCCCGCAGGCGAAAAAACGGCAATAAACGGGTGCTGGGCTCCCGGACCCGGCAGAAAGCTCATAGATGCCTTCAGGGAATTTGAAGGTGAAAAGCTCATCCTTGCAGAAGATCTCGGTATCATCGATGACGGAACACGAGAGGTTCTCGAATACAGCGGATATCCCGGAATGGCGGTAATTCAATTCGGATTCGGAGAACCGGATTCACCTCACCTCCCGCACAACTACAAGGAAAACCTGATAGCCTACACCGGGACTCACGACAATGACACGTTCACCGGATTCTTCTGGCACAGCAGCGATGAGATGAGGAAGACCATTCTCGATTATCTCGGCGAACCCAGAGATCCGGCAAGAGGCGCTGTACGAGCACTGATGATGAGCCCGGCAAAGATCGTGGTATTCCCGCTTCAGGATCTTCTGGGATTCGGCTCGGATACCAGAGTCAACACACCGGGAACCTCAGACGGGAACTGGCAGTACAGGGTCACAAGGGATCAGATGGACTCTCTCGATGTCCGGGAGCTGTCCCATATGAATAACATATACGCAAGATGACATCTTAACAACGCGACCGGCAGGCATGGCGAAATCCATGCCTGTTTGTGTGCAAAAAAACAATTCCGGTTTTTACACCGGAACTGTAAATGATAAGCGGATGGCGAGAATCGAACTCGTAACTCAAGCTTGGGAAGCTGGCGTTTTACCACTAAACTACACCC
>JAFTCY010000069.1 GCA_017454465.1 Clostridia bacterium | reverse complement strand
ATTATCCCGACACTGCGATCCCTGCCCAGAAAGTCGGGGACTTCGATACGGAACTTGCGGACGAGTTCTGTTACGCTTTTGCCAGAAACTCCCAGTCTACATTGCACATCAGGCAGATCTGCGGTACCAATTCGCACCACATAATCGAGGGAATGTTCAAGTCCTTCGCGAGAGCATTAAGACAGGCCGTGGCGGCCGATCCCAGGCTGAACGGTGAGATACCTTCGACCAAAGGAATCATCTGAGGAAATAAAATGACAGCTATCATCGACTACGGGGTAGGAAATCTGTTTTCCCTCACCTCATCCCTCCGGGCCATAGGGGCCGATTCCGTGGTGACAGCGGATCCGGAAACGATACATGAAGCCGACAGGCTCATACTGCCCGGCGTCGGGGCTTTCGGTGACGCGTCACTGAAGCTCCGGGAGACGGGTCTGGGGGACACGGTAAAAAAAGAAGCCCTTGGGGGAAAACCGCTGCTTGGCATATGCCTTGGTATGCAGCTCCTTTTCGAGACAGGCTATGAGTTTGGCGTTCATCCCGGCCTCGGCCTTCTCAAAGGGTCTGTGAGACCGATCTCAGAGGTCATCCCGGAGGGACTCAAGATACCCCATATCGGATGGAACAGCCTGAGATTCATAAAAGAGTCTCCGGTGACAAGGTATGTCAGTGAAGGGGACTATGTGTATTTCGTCCATTCATATCACGCGACGGAATGTGAAGAATCCCTTGCTGCCGTCACCGAATACGGCGCCGAACTTGCGGCAGTGGTCTCACTGGGCAGTGTTTTCGGCTGCCAGTTCCACCCTGAGAAAAGCGGAGACGTGGGACTCTCCATACTTAAGGCATTCGTTGAGACAAAGAGGTAGGACATGCTGATCTTTCCTGCAATAGATATTTATGAAGGACGGGCCGTCAGGCTGCTCCGGGGCGATTTCGGCAATATGACCGTCTACAGCAACGACCCGGTCAGAGTCGCTGAAGATTTCAGGGCGCTGGGAGCCGAATGGATCCATATCGTGGACCTTGAAGGGGCAAAGAACGACAGCAATCCGAACTTCGCCACCGCTTTGAGGATCAAGACGGAGACCGGTCTCAGATGCGAGATCGGAGGGGGCATACGGAGCCTGTCCGCCATTGAAAAGTATATCAGCGCCGGTTTTGACAGGGTGATCCTCGGTACCGTGGCAACGGATCCCGGATTCATAAAGGAAGCGGTCAGACAGTTCGGATCAGGGATAGCAGTCGGCGTGGACGCCCGGGACGGCAAAGTGGCCACCCACGGCTGGACCAGAGACTCCGGAGAGGACTATCTTGAATTCTGCAAAAGACTGTCGGACCTCGGGATAGGCACGATAATCGCCACCAACATCTCGAGAGACGGAGCCATGATGGGCGTGGATACGGAATTCTTCAGGATGCTGAGCGAGAATGTCACAGCGGATATCACCGCGTCGGGAGGCGTCAGCAGCATTGATGATGTTAGAAAACTGAGGGAACTCGGCCTGTACGGCGCTATCGTCGGAAAAGCGTATTATACCGGGTCAGTTGATCTTAAAGAAGCCATAGAGGCAGCCATATGATAACTAAGAGAATAATACCGTGCCTTGACGTCAAGGACGGCAGAGTTGTGAAAGGCACCAACTTCACGGGGCTGGCCGATGTATCGTCCCCTGTGGAGCTGGCCAGATACTACAGCGAGAACGGCGCAGACGAGCTGGTGTTCTATGACATCACCGCGTCCGTGGAGGACAGGAAGATCTTTACCGGCATCCTTACGGAGACTATGAGACAGGTCTTCATTCCCGTCACCGTCGGGGGCGGGATCAACACCGTAGCCGACTTTGACAGGGTCCTGAAATGCGGAGCGGACAAGGTCAGCGTGAACAGCGGCGCCATAAACCGCCCGGAGCTGGTCGAAGAGGCGGCTAAACTGTACGGCAGCCAGTGCGTGGTGCTTTCGGCTGACGTAAAGAGATGCGGGAACGTATACCGCGTCTTTGCCAAAGGCGGGAGAGTTGATACCGGCCTCGAGGCGATCGAGTGGATCAGGCGCTGTGTCGGATCCGGCGCGGGAGAAGTGGTGGTGAATTCCATCGATACCGACGGCGTGAAAAAGGGATTTGACATCAGTCTCCTTAAAGCGGTCTGCGATGCGGTCAGTGTTCCCGTAATAGCGTCCGGGGGAGCCGGAAAGGCCTCTGATTTCATAGACCTGTTCAGGGAAGTGCCGTCGGTGGACGCGGGGCTCGCGGCATCGGTGTTTCACTTCGGGGAAGTTAATATCCGGGAACTCAAAAAACTTATGTCTGATGCCGGGATACCGGCAAGACTGTGAGGAACGTATGATAGATATCGAAAAACTGAAATTTGACTCGGACGGCCTGATACCGGCCATAGTTAAGGACGCTGCCACCGGAAAGGTGCTCACACTGGCATACATGAACAGGGAGAGCCTGGGAATAACCATGGAAAAAAAGCTGACCTGCTTCTACAGCAGGTCAAGGCAGTGCCTGTGGCTGAAGGGCGAGACCAGCGGAAACTATCAGCATGTGAAAAAGATAACCGCCGACTGCGACCTGGACGCGCTTCTGATAGAGGTGGATCCGGAAGGACCGGCGTGCCATTGCGGCACGTTCTCGTGCTTTACCAATCCGGTCTTTGATGACGGGAATGGCGTGAGCGGCTTTTCACTTGACAGCCTGATGGAGATGCTGAAGGGACGGAAGACGGAAAAGGTGGAGGGATCGTATACCTCATATCTTTTCGAGAAGGGCATCGACAAGATACTGAAAAAGGTGGGCGAGGAGTCCACGGAGGTCATTATAGCCGGGAAGGCGGGCGACAAAAAGGATACCGTCTACGAGATAGCGGATCTCACATACCACGTGCTGGTGCTGATGATCGAGATGGGGATAAGCCTTGAGGATATACGGCGGGAGCTGGAATCACGGCACGTGATAGATAAAAAAGTAAAACAGGAAAAAATGACATAAAGAAAAGAGAGATATATAAAAAGGGGCGTTCAGGCAGCCGGGCCGGAACGCTCCTTTTTTCAGTTCAGTGAGACGGCGGAAGGGAACGCCGGCGGGGGATGATATCCGGGAGATACGCGGCGAGAGCCAGGATCCCGGCAGCTGCGGTATAGATGAGAAGATACACCAGATATCTGGTGTCATCCGGTATCCTTATGTAGAAGAAGACCGGTGTCAGCACTCTCAGGGGAGTGAGGCCGGGAACATCCAGGAAAACCGGGTTGATTATGAGCTGTGATATGGCAATAAAGGCGGAGACGGTGGAAAAGACCGCTTCGGATCTTATGACCCTCCCCAGGATCATCCCTGTGAACGTACACGCGAGACACATGACAAGCATGGAGATGAGTTCCAGAGGCAGGAAAACCGCGGAGCCGCATATGTAAAGCGCCGCAAGGGACACGGCTCCCACGTCCAGTATTCCGGTGAAATGATAAACAAGCGAAATGACGGGTCTTTTTGCGGCGGGCGCAGGGGAGAAGACCATGTTATTCTCATCCCTGTTGAAATACATGGATACCACCAGTCCGCAGAGAAGCATGGCCACCGCCAGAAATCCCCTGACAGGGTATGTGAGATATGAGCCCGGAGCGCTTTCGATCCCTTCGGCATTTACGTATCTGAACACATCGTCCGCGTAAAAGGCGTCACTGTAGTAGCGGGCAAGTTTTTCCCTGCCTGCGCCGTTTTTCGTGACTTTTCCGTATTCGTCTGCCAGGATACGCTCAGCCAGATGGGAGGAGAGGGCCGCGGAGAGGTCTTCCCGTGCCAGACGCCGTGCTACCGTGTCCTTCATCTCGATGACAGTGACCGGCTTTGAGGATGACGAGCCGGAAACATATTCGTCCAGCAGCCGTGAAGAGTTCTTTTCAAATATCCAGGCTTCGTCGCATTCCCCGAACCTTACGGCTTCTTCAGCGGCCTGACCGCTTTTATATTCCGAATATACCACCATGGACGCGGAGGACATGAGCCTGTCCCGCACGGATGCGTACAGAGGATCTTCCTGATCGCCGGAGAGGGCAATGGTGATCACGCCGTGAGGCCTTGAGGCCACTGCGTTCAGAAGAACTGCGAACAGAATGACCATCAGAAGCAGGATAACGAATCCGGCTTTCCCGAGAAATCTTTTGT
The DNA here is from genome assembly GCA_017454465.1 of Clostridia bacterium. Taxonomy (GTDB): domain Bacteria; phylum Bacillota; class Clostridia; order Oscillospirales; family CAG-272; genus UMGS1696. Next base: position 21,187 of record JAFTCY010000069.1, on the reverse strand, counting down.
TCAGCAGAAAGGAAGTCTTGAAAATGTTCATGAAAGACCTCCTTCCGCTTTTATCCTTCCGCGGCGCACAGCCGCTGCTGCAAGCAGGAAGACCGCCGCAAACAGGAGCATGATCACGCAGGGCAGTGGAGAGACCGGCCCTGAGAGGAGGACTTCATTTATATGTACCCGCGCCTGCCACAGGGGCAGCCACCGGGCGATCTGCTGGATCTGTCTCGGGAAGAAGTATGCAGGGTAGAAGCATCCGCAGACATAACCCATTCCGCATCCCAAAATGAAATGGATGAGGACTCCGCCCAGGATACCGCCAGATGCCTCGTAGATGAGGAACTGAAGAGAAGAGATCATGATGACCGGCAGTATAAGGGACGCAATGAATGAGAAGGGTACGGGACCTGTGACCTCCCTGAGAGGCGTCAGTGAGAACACGGCGCAGAAAGCCAGTCCCAGGATCAGGATCTGTGACAGCATGAAAACGAGGTAGGCGGCGTACTCCGCCGCTGTCTGCCTGGCAGCCCCGTTTCCTTTTGAGGCCATGACCTTCGAGAGCCCGTCTCTCCTGCTGATGAAGGCTCCGCATGAAACGATGCCCCAGAGCATTATGAAGACGGCGGTCACACCGGAAATGACGCCTGATGCGGTGTCCCCGGCCAATGATCCTTCCCCGTAGGGCTCTGCGGCCTGTATCCTGAACATACCGTCCCTCTCGAGGACTGCGTCGATTATTCTGAAGGCCATATTGCTGCCAAGACTGTACATCTCCTCTGTGCTGTACCCGTAGTCGTATACAGCCTGCTGGTACCCGTACACGGCCTTCTGGAAGCTTATCACCATCTCGGCGACCGATCTTATAAGCTCGTTCAGTATCTTTGAACTGAAGCTTTTCGAGCCGTCCGCGGTCACTATACTTATTTTCTGGAAATTGCCGTCTATGGCTTCCTTTATGAAATTTTCTGGAAATACCACATAGGCCCCGACTTCGCCCGTCCTGAGGGCGCGGTCCGCCTCATCCGCGCCGAGTTTTACCAGCTTAACGGAATTCCTTGTACTGTCGAGGGTGGTAAGGGAGTTTATGGCAAGGTCCATGTATGTGTCGTCAAGGAAGCCTGTGAGGCCTATGTTCACGATCCGGTCAGTCTCGTCAGATTTCCTGTTTATGTATATGAGGGAGCCCGTCACGCTGACGATCAGGGCCAAGACCAGCGATACCGCGGCGGAGATCGGAAAAAAGGAGAAGAACCGCTTCAGCTGGGCGGCCAGATTCTTTTTCAGCGTCATAGGCTGCTCACCAGTTTCGTGACGTCGCCGTCGTATGAATAAGGGGAAAGCCGGCCGTCTTTCATGATGTAATGCCGGGTGCAGATCTCAAGTTCCATCGGGTCGTGGGAGGTAAGCACGGCCAGTCCGCCTTTGCTGACATAATCCCTGACATATCCGAGGATGTTCTCCCTGCATTCAAGATCCAGGGCGGCGCAGGGCTCGTCCAGAAGAAGCACGGGAGGCATGGTATGCATCACGCAGCCTATGGAAAGGCGCTTTTTCATTCCCCCGGACAGGTTCCTGACCCGGGTCCTGAGAAAATCCCCTATGCCCAGCATTCCCAGCACGCCGGAGTCAAGCTCCTTAATGATATCTCTTTTAGGATACCACATGAGGAGATTGTCCAGGGCGGAGAGCTCATCCATGAGAGCCGGAGCCTGGGGCACCAGCCCCACGTTTCTCGACAGATCCCGTGGACGTGAGAACAGCTCTGTCCCGTCCATCAGGAATGATCCCGCGTCCGCTTTCTGGACTCCGGCGAGAACGGATAGGAGAGTGGATTTGCCGCAGCCATTTTTACCGGCGATGCCTATGCACTCTCCGCCCGCCGCGTCAAGATCCAGTCCCTGAAGTATCTTTTTCCGCCGTCCTGTGCCGGACCTGTAGCTTTTTTCTATGTTTCTGACTTTTATTTCCATTTTAACCTGATATGAGTACGGCGGCGATAGCTCGCCGCCGCGTATTTATCAATGTCATCTGATCCCGCCGGACAGCGCCATTTCGATCGCCGAGATGATGATCTGAGGCACGCCTGCGTCCTGAAGATTCTTTTTTACTGCATCGATGCTGACACTGTCAAGATACTCATCCGGGTCAACTGCGTCAGTTTCCGGAATATCCGGTATATTCTCCGGTACAGCCGAGGCAAGGATGATCTTGATCAGGGACGCGCCGCTGAGAGTCACGTCGGCGGTGCAGGAGTCCTTGCTGAACTCAAGTTCAAGCCTGATGGTCTTCATCAGGGGATTGTATGATCCCGGGGAATAGTCTTTCCACATGGACTCGGAGAAGCTGATCTTTGCTTTTCCGGTCTTGTTTTCCTTGTCAAGATCCTGGAATTCCACAGTGACCATATCATTGCCTTTTTCCATGAGGCTGAGGGTACCTGTATAGATATTTCCGCTGTAGGTGCCTACGGCCAGGATGGCCGGTTCGCCGTCGATGGAGAATTCAGCTCCGAAGGTGCCGTCTTTCTTTGCGATCGCCGCGATGAGCTCCCGGGTATTGCCGTCACTGTCTTTCACTGTGAGCTTTCTCCCCAGGATCCTGTTGGCTACCACATAGTCAGTGATGGTTATGGATTCCGATCCGTTGAGCTGTTCCATGGATTCCCTGACCGAGGCGACGGCTTCATCTATTCTGTCCCTGAACGTTCCGTAAACATCGGGCTGCTCCGATCCGCCGTATTCGAACTGCGAAATGAATTCTTCAAGGGGAACGGAGATATCGTCAAAGATCTTTTTGATCTCGGGGTCATCTTTTGCCGTGTTGAGAAGCTCGATGACGATCTCATGGGCCTCTTTTCCCGGGACGGTGGCAGACAGCAGGGTGCAGGAGGCTTCTATCCCGTTGGCGGAGTAGGTCCCCGATTCCCTGGTGACGTCGGTAAGATGGCTCACAGCCATGTCATAGTATTTCTTTGACAGGGCGGTCAGCCTGTCCGTCATATCCCACAGCATGTCGGGCGAAACGGACTTCGGGAGATCCGCTCCGGAATCCATGGCCTTGCCGGCACAAAGCTCCGGGGAATACAGCAGCATGCTGCCGTCGCTCCCGGCCGGTTTCGCGGCAAGGGAAAGGATCTGCTTCCCGTTTATAAGGATCTTCGTGAGCATGCCGGCTTTGCCGTCTCCGCCGTCTGCTGTAAGATTAAGAGACACTGTCTTCAGCCAGCTCATGTCCAGAGCGTTGCCCAGGACCGCCTTCAGGGCTTCGCCCGGTTCGGCCGTCACGGTGTACGCGTATTTTTTGTCCTGCCTGGAGGCTGCTTCAGTGACTTCTTCTATTTCTGAGATGCCGCGCCTGAAGTTTGATTTCTCAAGTTCCTGCATCTCCTGGACAGGGGTCTTCATGAATCCCTTGAAGAGGAAGATCATTCCCACGACCAGGGCCGCGAACACGGCCAGCGCCACAAGGATTATAATAAGGGCTTTCAGGCCTTTTTTCTTTTTCTTGGGCTGTGCCGGCGTCGGCTCGAAGCTGGGCTGGTAGTACGGAGACCCGTTCACCGCACTGGGAGATGCCGGCTTGTATATGGAATTATCGGCGGCCGTTTCCGGTTCGGGCTTGACCTCAGACGGAGCGGTCTTTGCCTCATCGGCGGCGCCGGAGGCTGACTCACCGCAGGAAGGACAGAATTTCTGGCCTTCTGACAGTTTGTGGCCGCAATTGCTGCAAAACATATATATACCCTCCTTGTTTCATGTATCTGCCCCTCCATTATATATTATGCCGGTTTTTTTTGCAACAACCCCCGCGGGGGAGTCCGGTATATTTTCTTCCCTCCGTATGGAAACGGAAAACCCGGTGTGGTATAATCAGTACAGCAAGATCTGTTTTTTTTTGAGATAGGAGAACACGATGGACCGGTTTTTTAAACTGAAGGAAAACGGGACGAATGTTAAAACGGAGATCGTGGCCGGCGTGACGACGTTCATGACAATGGCCTACATTATCGCCCTGAACCCGAATCTTCTGACGAATTTCGGCGCGGAGGGACAGAGCCTCTGGAACGGAGTGTTCCTTGCCACATGCATCGCGTCTGCCGTGGGCACGTTCTGCATGGGGCTGCTGGCAAACAAGCCCTTCGCCATGGCACCGGGCATGGGGCTGAACAGCTTCTTTGCCGTGGTCACCGCAAATATCGCCGCCATGACAGGCATGACATACATCGCTTCGTTTCAGTCAGCCCTGGTCATCATACTCATAGAGGGCGTGCTGTTCATCATACTTTCTATCCTCAATCTGAGGCAGAAGATCGTTGAAGCAATTCCCCTGGGGGTAAGGGTGGCCATTGCCCCCGGCATCGGTCTCATGCTGATGAATATCGGCCTGGGCTCCAATGCGGGCATCACCGTCGAAGGAAAGGCGGATCCCTTTTACGTGCTTAGGGACTTTTTCGGCGCTCTGTCCCCGTCTACCATCAGGAATGAAATGGGCGAGGAGGGCTACGGCATGATGATCCTTTCAGTGGCTACCATGTTCGTGGGACTGTTTGTGATCATCGCCCTTGCCCACTATAAGGTGAAAGGGGCGGTCCTTATAGGTATGCTGGTAGCATCTGCCGTTTACTGGGCGAGCCAGGCTCTCTTCTTCGGCGTCAATCCCTTTGCCTCTCTTTCCGGTGCCAACTGGATCCCTCCCTTCGGCGACATGGCAGGGACCACCCTGTTCAAACTGAATTTCGAAGGATTCGCCAAAATGGGATGGTTCGCGTGCGTGACACTGGTGATTACTTTTTCCATTATCGACATGTTCGATACCCTGGGAACTTTTATGGGCGCCGCTTCAAGAGCGGAAATGCTCGACAAAAAGGGCAACATGCCCGGTATGAAACAGGCGCTGCTTTCTGACGCTGTGGGAACAGTCGCCGGGGCGCTTACAGGCACATCAACGGTTACTACATTTATAGAATCCACAGCTGGCGTGGAAGCCGGCGGAAGAACGGGACTAACAGCTATCACAACGGGTGCTCTCTTCCTGGCCAGTATGTTCATAGCCCCCCTGGCCGCCATAATCCCTCCGGCCGCCACCTCAGCCGCTCTCATTTACGTGGGGGTCCTTATGATCATGGGGCTTAAGAAGATCGACTGGGAGAAGATAGACCAGGCGGTCCCGGCGGGTATGATTCTCATAGGTATGCCCATCTCCGGATCCATAGGCCATGCCATAGGGCTTTCGCTGATCTCATATACGGTCATAAAGCTCCTTACGGGAAAGGCCAGGGAAGTATCGGTCCTTACATATATCCTTTCCGTCATATTCCTTGTCAAGTTCTTCGTCGCTTGGTAACGGCGTGATGTTTTGTGATTTTGGTGCGGGATATGATGACAGATGATATATTCAGAAGAAAGCGGGTCAGGACGGAGGCCCTTGAGGGATACGGGTTCAGAAGATCACCGGAGGGCTGGAGATACAGCGAAACTTTCATGGACGGTGAGTTCTCCGCGGAGATCCTGATCGGTGAGGACGGGAGAGTCACGGGGAAGGTCATGGACCTTTCTTCCGGCGAGGAGTATCTTCCCATATATCAGCAGACCCCTGCCGGTGAATTCGCCGGCAGAGTCAGGGAGTCCTACGCGGGGATCCTGGAAAAGACCGCCGCGGCCTGCTTCAGCGACCGGCCTTTCGTTTCGGACCAGGCGAACCGCCTGTGCGGAGCCATACTGGAAATATACAGTGAAAGACCGGATTACCCCTTCGGCCCTTTTCCCGAGCCCGCGGTGTTCAGGTATCAGGGAAACCGCAGGTGGTACGGGATCGTGATGTATATCTCTAAGCACCTTCTGACCCGGGAGGAGAAGAAGGAAGACACGCCCATGGCGGAGGTCATCAATCTTAAGGCGGACGCGGAAAGAGTTCCTGACCTTCTGAAAAGGGAGGGGATCTATCCCGCGTACCACATGAATCACAAAAACTGGATCAGCGTGATCCTGGACGGCACGGTGGATGACAGGCTCATACTGTCCCTGATCGATGAGAGCCGCCGCTTTGCCGTAAGTTCAGGCGGTAAAACGAGAACGGGTCCCCTGAACTGGATAGTTCCGGCGAACCCGCGGTACTATGATGTTGAAAAAGCCTTCAGCGAAAGAGACGAGATACTCTGGAAACAGGGAAGGGGAATAATCCCCGGTGATACGGTATACCTGTATGTGGGCTCTCCCGTATCGGCAGTCAGGTACAGGTGTGTCGTTACGGAGGCCATGATACCGTCGCCATACAGGGACGGAAACGTCAGTATGACCCATGTCATGAGGATAAGGAAGACAGCGGAATACAGGTCTGATGTTTTCCCTCTGGGCAGGCTGAGGGAACTGGGGGTAAAAATGCTGAGAGGTCCTTCAAGAGCCCCAGAAAGCTTTACCGCTGAAGCTGAAAAAACCGAACAATGAAAACAGCCCTGACGGACGGATGACGTGCCGCAGGGCATTTTTTCGCTGATGCGCTGATCAGAACCCGGTGCTCTTCAGCTCTGAGATCTCTTTCACGAAGGTATCGATGTCCTTGAACTCACGGTAGACGGACGCGAACCTTACATACGCCACGGGGTCCAGCTGTTTCAGTTTGTTCATTGCCATCTCCCCGATCTCGCTGGAGGAGATCTCCTGTTTCATGGAGCTCTGGATGGATGCCTCGATCTCGTCCGCGACGGCTTTGGCATCCACGTTTCTTTTCTGGCAGGCCTTGAGAAGACCGGACAGAAGCTTGTTCTTGTCAAACAGCTCCCGGCTTCCGTCTTTCTTCACCACGATAGGGTTAAGGACATCCACGATCTCATATGTCGTGAATCTTCCGTGGCAGACAAGGCATTCTCTTCTTCTCTTGATGCTGTTGTTCTCGTCCACCGATCTGGTATCGAGAACTTTGCTGTCTTCTGCTGAACAATGTGGACACTTCATTTTCCCAACCCCCTGTTTTTAACTTTATTCTTCCTCGCTGCGATGAACCAGCGGTCTGCTGTTTCGGTCACCGGTGAAAAATCAAGATCCTCTGATATGTTGACGATCTCAAGACCGTTGTCCTCAAGAGCTTTCCTGACCGTTTTCAGGCCGTAAGCTCTCTCCCTTATGACGCCGTCTTCCCTTGTCCAGCGCCCCTGCGGGTCTCCTGCATCCTTTTCAAACACTGTCATGATGAAATCGCATACATCTCCCTTTTTCGAAAGGCAGTTCTGCCACAGGCAGGTGCTGCCCTCATCATCAAAGATGTAGTCGCGGCCGGCATATACCGTCTTAAACTTGTAAGGAGTGTTGAGATCGAAAATGAACAGCCCGCCGTCGTTCAGATAGTTGGATACCAGCCACAGGCAGGCGAGAAGGTCGTCTCTCCTGTACAGATGATTGATGCCGTCCAGGCAACAAATGACTGCATCCACGGTGCCGTACAGTTCGAATTCAGCCATGTCCGACCGGATCAGCAGTACATCCGAAAGGCCCTCGTCCCGCATCCTTTTGTCCGCTACGGCAAGCATCTCGAATGACGAGTCCAGGCCGGTCATGTCATAGCCGAGTTTCGCCAGTTCCGCCGTTATGTTTCCGGTCCCGCACCCAAGCTCCAGGACAGAACTGATGCGGGGAGTCCCGGAGGAGCTGTCCGTGAATCTACCGAAGCAGTTCACGAGATACTCCGTCCATTTTTTATAGTCCGTCGCTCCGTTGAATCTGTTGTATACGGAGGCGATCACATCATATCCGTTATAGTCACTCATCTTTTTCCCTGCCGGGTTCCGGTCTGTGTATCTGCCGGTTTTCAAGCCTTTCCAGGGCAGTGGCATATCCGCCCCTGCCGTGCTTCAGGCATCTGTTGATGCGGCTTATGGTGGCGGTGCTGAGTCCGGTCTGTCCGGTTATATCGGTATATACCATGCTTTCCGTCAGCATCTTCGCGCCGCAAAGCCTGTTTGCCATATCGTCGACTTCCTTTATTGTGCAGAGATCGTCAAAGAAATCGTAGCACTCGTCGACGGACTCAAGTGTCAGGATCGCCTGGAAGAGATAGTCTTTCAGGGCGCTTTTGTTATCTTTTGGCATGTCAGCCTCCACTTCACGTTATATGCAGATTATACAACAATATTTTAGCAAAGTAAAGTGGAGCCGAGGCTGTTCCTGCGCCTGTATCTGATCCGGAGCGTTCTGCAGTTACGGAAGTTCCACCGTTCCTATGGGGGATTTCGTTATGGAATCGCACAGCCACGCTTCCGTGGTCACATCGCAGCTGTTCCTGAAAAGGGCGTATACGGTGGCCGTCTTTCCGCGCATATCCGGGGATGGCCTGAAAAAGTACGTGTATCCGCTCTCGCCCGGGTGGGTGATGTATTCCCAGTTGTTCACATTGTGGGCGGGAGCCCTGTCGCAGCTTCCCACGGGAATTCCGTCCGCTTCCATGGCGCAGTAGACGCCCTCTGTGCCGTGGTACCCGTTGTTCGCGACGGCGATGAACATGTCATCGGTCATGTCTGCCGGAATGGTGATCCCGGTTTTTTTCGCGCGGCTGAACATGCCGTCCCTCCAGGGGGCGAACAGATTCGTTGCTTTGGGGCAGGGCATGGCGATCTCCCGGCGGGATGTGTCAAAGACCCTGAAGGAAACTATCCTGTCCATGGGCCTCGGCAGGCGGAAATATCTCATTCTTCCGCCTATATGGTATGTGACCTTTATTATCCTTGCGGGATAGTATTCCACGAGATCATACACATATACCGTCACCGGAGCGTCCAGCCTGCGCACGGTCTCTATATCTCTTCTGGGGGCAGATGTCCAGTTAAGAAGGTCTTCCGAAAAGTCCCCTTTGGGCTCGATGTCGGGAATGGCGATCTCCTTGTGGAAGTCGCCCCGGTCGGTGTGCTCCTTTTCGCTGTCGAATGAGACGAACTCGATCTCCACGTCCCCGGCTTCGAAAATTCCGCCAATGTCGACCCTGAGGCACCCGCCTTCAAGACGCGTGCGGTATGAGACGGACTGCCCGTCGAAGAAGGTGTCCGGATCCCCGTCAAACATGAATGAGGACTCGCATCCCCGTGCCCTGTAGTTTGCCTGCCTGAAGAAGGCCTCTCTCGCCGCCTTTACCTGAGGTATAAGCGTATCTCCCGCTCTTCTGCGGGACTGGGCCTCAAAGGCGTCGTTGGTCGAGCTGAAGCAGGTGGACTCATACAGCTGCCGGGCGTTTTCCGGCATGCCGCACTCCTCAAGCTTCCCCAGGAATACCGGCCGTCTCGTCGTGCTGTCTCCCGAAAGGTCTGCCCGGATATCCCGGTTCCCGACGGAGGTGATCCTGCCGTCCGCTTTGTATATATCCAGTCTGGCGGGCACGGCCCCGGGCCCGTACACGGTCTCGTATCTGCACCCTGAAAGGGCAAAGCTGTCTTTAAGGAACAGTTCTTTTCTCTGCACCAGGAACAGACCGGCCCTGGCGGGCTCCAGCTCTATCTCGAACCTGCTGTTCCATTCGGCGCATCCCAGCAGTTCCTCATAGGGATGCAGGCATTTTATAATGAACTCGTCTCCCGTCTTTCCCCACAGCCCGATCTCCCCGTTTATGCCGAGGGAGACTTTTCCGGCCGTCCATTTCGGGTTGGAGAAGGTCAGGAGCCTTGTATTCTCATCGCCCCTTGAGACGGAGTTCTTCGTATATGTGGCTTCCGGGAGGGCAAATCCGTTTACCAGGATGTCCCGGTATTTCGCGTGGATATTGTATATCCTCGCCAGCTTTTTGTGCTCGTCATCCCTCATGAGCCACGGGTTTCCGTAGATCTCCGGGGCAAGTATCAGGCATCTTGCGAAAGCCTGAAGGATAAGTCCGTCCTCGAAAGCGTCGATGGAGGACGAGATGCACACTCCGTGGTCTTCTGTCAGCCTGATCATTCCGGGCACGAGCCCTCTTGTCAGTTCCCCCATCCTGTGGTGAGGACCGCTCACCGTGTTGTACGAGTGTACGTCCACATAAGTCTCAAGCCCGTCAAGCAGGAAGGTGGTAGAACAGATGGCAGCCTCTCCGAGATCGTGCCTGTGGTTCAGGACTATGAGGTCCGGGCATATCTTCCTGCACTCGTCGACCATCCTTTTGAAGGTGCCCCTTTTCTCCGTCCTCAGCCAGTCGCATACAGTGTCGAATTTGATCTCCCGGATGTTGTAGTCACGGCATATCCTCAGGAACATGGAGACTCTTTCAGCCTCTTCCTCCGGAGTGTCGCCGAATCCGTCCGCTCCGGCCCAGATCCCGAGCCTGCATCCGAATTCCCCCGCTTTGGCCGCGCATTTTCCGAGGCCCTCCGGATACTGCCCGAGGGTCTTTTTGCTGGTGTAAAGGTTCTCGTGCCTGCCCCAGGGGCCGTCTATGTTTCCCTCGTCCAGGGCGTATATGCTGATCTCCATGCCGTATTCGTCGTGGAGCCATTTGAAATATTCCAGGTTTATGAGGGTCTGTTCCTCGCACCCTCCTTCATCGGTGTTGTTTATCCATGAAAAGTACTGTGGAATGGACGGGGTCTTCTCGTCAGCGCCGGACGTAGCTATGGTTTTCTCGAGCATATTGAGTCCTCCGGTATGTCATTTTTCCTGAAAAGTATATCACAGCCCGCCGCAAAAAGCAACGCGGCAAAGGGAAAGCTCCCGCGGTGCGGGAGCTCAGGAAATGAATCTGTATATGAGGTCGGGAAGGCTTTCCGGCCTGCTGTCACCTATCCTGAGGGAGAAAAGGATCTTATCGCAGGCGGGAGCTGTCTTCGATATATCCGATGTATAGAGGGTGGCGATAAGGTCCCCGTGGGATATCCTGTCCCCGGGGGATACGTGAAGGATGTACCCGGCTCCCAGATCCGGCACGTCGTCCTTGGTGACGCGGCCGGCTCCCAGGATGCACGATGCCATTCCCAGACCTTCCGTGTCGGCGGAACAGACATATCCGTCTGCGGGGGAGCGGAGCTCGAATCTGTGAGGGGACAGGGGAAGCCTTCCTTTGTCCACGGCTTCCGGATCTCCTCCCTGAGCCTTTATCCACTGGAGGAATTTCTCATATGTTTTACCGGAGTCGATAGTCCTGTTGACCAGTTCTCTGGACTCGGGTATCCCGCATCCCGTGGCCACTGAGTATAGGTGTGCCGCCAGTTCGGATGAGACCAGACGGGCGTCCGATCTCTCGCCGTCCCTGAGAATGTCAACGGCTTCCATGATCTCCAGGGAATTGCCGATCTTTCTGCCCAGCGGGTATTCCATGGAAGTTACCAGGGCTCCCATCTTCCTTCCGGCCTTCTTTCCGAGCTTTACCATGAGCCCGGCCAGATCCTCGGCGGCCTCTCTGGTCTTCATGAAGGCCCCGCTGCCGTATTTCACGTCAAGCAGTATACTTTCCGCTCCCGCGGCCAGTTTCTTTGCCATTATACTGGACGCGATGAGGGGCACAGAGTCGATCGTGGCGGTGACGTCCCTCAGGGCGTACATTTTTTTGTCGGCCGGGGCCAGATCCGCGGTCTGCCCGATCACTGCGATCCCTATGTTTTTGACCTGGCTGATGAATTCCTCCATTGAAAGGGAGGTGTTGAACCCGGGTATGGACTCCAGCTTGTCTATGGTGCCACCGGTATGGCCCAGTCCCCTGCCTGACATCTTCGCAACGTTCAGCCCGAGAGCCGCCAGCGTCGGGGTGACCACCAGAGACGTCAGGTCTCCCACCCCTCCGGTGCTGTGCTTATCCACCGTGTTCTCCAGCCCGGAAAGATCCACGGTGTCTCCGGAATGCATCATGTGAAGGGTGAGGGAGGTGCATTCCTCCTCGTCCATCCCGCGGCAGCAGACGGCCATCATCAGGGCTGCCGCCTGGTAGTCGGGCACAGTTCCTTCCGTATATCCCCTGACAAAGAACGCGATCTCTTCGTCAGACAGTTTTCCGCCGTGTCTCTTTTTGCTTATGATATCGTACATTCTCATAAATATGCCTCAGTATTTAAGGTCTTCCTTTGAAAAGGAACAGGGGAGGAGCTCAGCCAGGGTCTTTTTCAGCTGTTTTTTGCCGTCATACAGTATTATCTCAAAACTGTCGTCGCAGAATTCCCGCATTACCTGCCTGCAGATGCCGCAGGGATAGGCGTAACCGGCAAACCTGTCACCGGAGCCGCCCACGATGGCGATCTTTGAAAATTCCCGCACTCCGTCAGCCACTGCCGAGAATATGGCGGTCCGCTCCGCGCAGGTCCCCGCGGGATATACGGCGTTTTCCACATTGCAGCCCAGATATACCTTCCCGTTCTTCGCGAGAAGCGCGGCGCCTACCTTATATCCCGAGTAGTCCGCGTAGGCCTTTTCTCTGGCCTGGGCGGCCAGCTGTATGAGTTCACTTGCTTTCATCATCTGTCACCGTATCGTCTGATCCTTCCGTCGTCCGGGACGTCGTTTCGGACGTCGTCTCGCCGGAAAAGGGAAACGCGTTTTCCTGTCCTGCTTCTTCGGCCGGCCCTTCGGCCGCCTCTTCCCCGTCTTCCTCTGTTTTTTCGTAAAGAGCCATAAGGACGTCCGCCTTCGTGATCTTCATGAGGTCCTCTCTTGAGACTTCATCCATCTCCGCTATGCGGTTCGCCTGTTCAGTCAGGAGCTTTTCAAAAGTGTTCCGCACTCCTCTGGCGTTTCCGAAGTCGGAGGCGTATTCCCCCGCTGCCTCAAAGTAGTCCTTCAGCTCCTGCTCGGCGTCCTCTGCCAGCTCATAGCAGCTCTTTTTGCAGTTCAGCTTGAAGATGCCGTACATCTCATCGGCCGTGTAGTCGGCAAAATCTATGTATTTGTTGAAGCGCGACCGCAGGCCGGGATTCGAGTTCACGAATTCCTCCATCAGCTCGGTATATCCGGCAACGATGACCACTATGTCGTCCCTGTGGTCCTCCATGTATTTAAGGATGGTATCGACCGCTTCGAAGCCGAAGTCGTTCTCGCTCTTTGAGGTCAGGGAATAGGCTTCATCGATGAACAGGACGCTGCCAAGGGCCAATTCCAGGACCTTGGATGTCTTGATGGCGGTCTGCCCGATGTAACCGGCGACCAGCCCGCTCCTGTCGACTTCCACCAGTTTTCCCTTGGACAGAAGTCCCAGGGAGTGGTAGACCCGGGCCATGAATCTGGCGATCATGGTCTTGCCTGTTCCGGGGTTTCCGGAGAAGACCATGTGCAGTGACATGTCAGCCGTGGGAAGATCGTGTTCCTTTCTCAGCTGGTATACGGTGGCCATGTTGATCAGATTCTTGACTTCCTTCTTGACTTCTCCCAGGCCTATGTAGGAATCCAGCTCGGCTTTCAGGTCAGCCATGTCCTCCTTCGGGGGAATGTCATCCTCCTTTTCGGTCACCGAACCGCCGTCTCCGCCGTCTGAGGCCTTTGTCTTGTTACTGCTGTCACCCCCTTCGGCGGCATCGCCGCCGGAAGAAGGATCTTTCGGGAAATCCATTCCCGGCCTTATCTCAAAGGGGTCTTTATCCTTGTTTTCCGCCTCACGCCTGGGACCCCAGATATCGTCGCTGAGACGCCGGATGTTGTTCTCGGTCATCTTGCGGATCAGGTCCAGCTGCATGGAGATTATTTCGTCTTTTCTGTCGCCCATTATTTCACAACGCCTTTTTTGAGTATAATGTTGGCATATATCGCTCCCTCGCCGGTTACGACCACCGCGTATGACCTGCGGGCCCTCTCATAGAATTCGAACCTCTCAAGGAAAACAGGCTCTTTATCCGTATGCTTTGCCACTATCCTGCGGTATTCGTTCCAGATGGGGATGTCCAGGTCCCGGTCAGACTCGGTCTTGTCCATCAGGTATACATTGTTGTCATATGCGTCAAGAGGGAAGAGCTCAAGTACTGCTTCGAGCAGTTCGGGAACTCCGCACGCGTCGGATCTCAGAACTGTCTTTCCTATGCTGTTTCCGGGGAAATTTCCGTCAGAGATCACGATCTCATCGCCGTGACCCATTTCGCAGAGGACCTTGAGAAGATCCGGGGTTATGATTTTCGGGATACCTTTAAGCATTTTCAAATCTCCTGTCCGGACGGTGCCGCGGAAACGCCGCACGCGCCAAAATTTACATATACATTCTATCACATAATGCCGGTGAAAAAAAGAGAGGACAGGCTACTTTTCGTAAAACAGTTCGTCCCTTTTCATATATATGTCAAAAAAAATGAGGCGCGCTCCTCAAGTTCAAGGATAATTGCCATTGTTCCGGGCTCGGGTTTTTGGTATACTCATGGTGACATATCGTCATAACGGAGTGAACATGAAGATAAATGACATACGGACATCCGAAATATATTTCGGGAACAGAGCCCTGAGTGAGGCCGAGCACGTGATCCGGACACTGGGGAAGCGGGCTCTTGTTGTAACGGGCAGAAACTCGGCTGACGAATCGGGAGCATACCCCGATATTGCCGGCCTTCTTGAGAGAAACGGGATCAGCCATGTGCGCTACAGCGGCGTCAGGGAGAACCCCTCCGTATCGTCCTGTTTTGAAGGAGCGGAACTCGGAAGGGCTGAAGGATGCGACTTTGTGATCGCCGCGGGAGGCGGATCCGCCATCGACGCGGGGAAAGCCGCCGCCTTCTATCTTGCGAATCCCGGTTCCGCGCGGGAAGAGATCTTCAATGTGACCGGAGACCACAGCAGGCCGTCGCCTCTTCTGGCAGTGCCCACTACCGCAGGGACCGGCAGCGAGGCCAACAGGTATTCCGTGCTAACGGAGGACGGCGGGGCGAAGAAGCATACATACAAGACGGGGTATTCCTACCCTTCCGTTTCCGTGGTATGTCCGCGGTATACGTATTCCATGCCTGAGAAGTACAGCCTGTCCACGGCTCTCGACGCCTTTGCGCATTCCATTGAATCCTATCTCTCCCCCAAGTCCACGGAGCAGTCAAGGGAATACGCCCTGTCATCCGCCTCTGCCATCTGGGATGTCCTGAAAGACTGGCCCGGTCCTCTGAATGAGGAAGACAGGGAAAAACTGTCCCGGTCGGCTATGTACGCCGGCGCGGCTATAGATGTGACGGGGACCGGATTCCCGCACCCCATGGGCTACGGGCTGACCCTTGGATACGGCGTGCCCCACGGCAGCGCCTGCGCGTTGTTCGAGGACGCTTTTATCCGGTACAACATGATCACCAAAGAAGGCCGCAGGCTGCTGGGCGAATTCTGCGGCAGTCTCAATGTCTCTCCGGAGGAACTGGGAGACAGGCTGATGAGGCTTCCGGGAGTGGAACTGCATATAGGGCAGGATACGGCAGAGGAGCTTATCTCCAGGGTCGAGGCGGCTTCAAACTTCAGAAACAGTCCCTACATACTGTCGAGAGGCGAGATGTCGGACATATACAAAAGACTGTTCAAATAACGGGATCGGTTTTTCCTGCCGTTGTGCCTGATGGCGGCAGAGATCTTTCCGGACATAAAACAAAAGAGCTGATATATGCAGCCGCAGCGATGCTGCGGGCGTATACCGGCTCTTTTCATCTGTATCACAGGAGCCCGGCCCGGAAGCCGGGTGCCCGGGGTCAATGTATCACATCAGGGTGGCTGGTGTCAAGGGGCTCGATGTCCAGCCACACTTTCATTGCTGTCTCGCCCCGGTTTTCCGTGGCATGGTACGGAATGAACCGTATCTTCACATTTTCTGCCCTGACAGGTCCGTATCCTTGGTAAAGAGAGGATTCGGGCAGTATCCGGGCTCCGGAGCACTGAAGCACCGGCAGAGACACATTCTCGTCAAGCACAGTTATCCTTGACAGAGGATCGACCATCAGGCAGTCAAGGCCGCCGCCGTTGTCCACGCCTTCGGCACAGTAGACCACAGGCCCCCTCATAAGGGCGGTCTTGTTCACATTGTCGCGCACCCTTGGGTCGCATCTCACGAACCCCGCCTCCATTCCGAGGTCCACCGTGAGCGGCCTGCCCGACTTGAGCTTCAGCCTCATGTATCCGTCCCTGTCCTTGAGATCGGAATACGCCCGGCTCCACCACGGGATCCGTATGGCAAGCGCCACGTCTGAAGTGCTTTCAAAGGTGATCTTCCCCGACAGGGGATAGTCAGTCGTCTGGGTCAGCGTTATCTTTCCAGCGGGAAGCCCGATCTCGGCGTCGCTGCTCATGAACTGCTGCACATATATGGTATTGCCGTTCACGGAATAGGCGAGATCTCCTATGGAGGCGAAGAACCTGGCAACGTTGGGAGGACAGCAGCTGCATTCGAAAAGCTCCGGCCGCTGTGTGTTGGAATATGACATGTTCTGCAGTTCGGCGTCCCCGGGACGGATCTCCATGGGATTCCTGTAGAAGAAATTCCTTCCGTCAAGGCTTATGCCGCACAGCGCCCCGTTATATATGACTCTTTCGATGACATCCGCGTAGCGGGAGTTTATGTCAATCTCCTGCATTCTTTCCAGGAAAAAGACCAGGCCGATCGCCGCGCATGTTTCGGCGTAGGCGTTCAGATTGGGCAGGTAGAAGGGATAGGCGAAAGCTTCTCCGCAGGAGTTGGATCCTATGCCGCCCGTGATATACATCTTTTCTTCCGTGATGCTCCGGAAAAGCCGCATGCATGCCTCCTTCAGACCCGCGTCGGAGTCTATCCGGGCAAGATCCGCCATGGCCGAATAAAGATACACTGCCCTTACGGCGTGGCCCACGGCCTCGGTGAATTCCCTGACAGGAACATGGCTCTGAGTGTAGCGGTCCGGCGCGTCAGGGCCTTCCGTGCCCCTTTTGTTGACGAAGAACCTGGCAAGATCCAGATATTTCAGGTTTCCGGTTTCCTCATACATCCTGACAAGGGCAAGCTCGATCTCTTCATGTCCCGGTGTCCGGAACCCGGCGGATCCCTCTTCGACGAATACTCTGTAGATATAATCAGCGTATCTCTCCATCAGCCTGAGGAACCTGTCCCGGCCGGTGGCCTTTTTGTATGCCACCGCGGCTTCCATCAGATGCCCCGCACAGTAGAGCTCGTGCTTCATCCTGTCGCGGAACCTGTTTTCCGGTTCCACGGTAAGGAAATATATGTTGAAATATCCGTCCGGATCCGCGTGCTCTTCTATCCGGTCGATGATCCATTCGATCTTTTCCTCAAGATCCGGGTCGGGCGCCTTCTCAAGGCAGTATGACGCCGCCTCTATCCATTTCGCCACGTCCGAGTCCCAGAAATAGTGAGCTCTGGTCCCTTTGCCCGTCTCCCTGTCGTAGTCGCATCTGAAGGCGTCGATCCTTCCGGAATCCTTAAACCGCTCATAAACGCACCTCAGTGTAGTGTTCCTGTTTATATCCCATCTGTTCTTCCAGAACCCGTCTTTAAGACCGACATTTCTGAAGCTTATGTTCCGCATACATTTTCCTTTCATTTCTGAAAAAGCAGATGTGGGTCACATCTGCTTGATTCCGGTATGTTAATTTGTTTCGGCGCTGTCCTGGGTGGTTATGTTTTCGGGTGCGGCGTAGGTGATGCTTGCCAGATCCGCGACTCTTTCCTGTACTTTTTCAAGCAGGATGCCGTCCTTTATCTGGTCTTTCGTGAATTTGGCTTCCAGTTCCTCGACGCTTTCAAGAGAATATGTCTTGGCGAAACGCGGGGCTCTTTCGGCATAATCCTCGTCTGTCACGGTTATGCCTTCCCGTTTGGCGATCTCGTGGCAGATCATCTCTTCCTTTACTTTCGACTCAGCTTCGGCCTGGATGCTTTCCAGAAGCTCTTCCTCAGTCATGTTGTAATAAGCCAGCGCGAACTGGGACATGGTGAGGGACGCGCTCTCGTAGAAGTTTTTGAGGGATGACAGGTAGCCGTCATATTTCTCCCTGACTTTCGCCTGGGGGTATTTCTTGACTGTGGTGCTGTCGCATACCTTGCTCCATACCTGCCCGATGACCGCTGAGTAAAAGGTTCCCATGTAGGTCTTCTTCATCTCTTCCCTGAGGTAGGCTTCGTAAGCCTCTTTGGAATCATATCCGAGATAGGCTTTTACGAACTCGTCGGTGTACTGGGGCAGCTCCTGGGCGTTCACGGAGTTTATCGTTATATCGTAATGCACGGTCTTTCCCCGGAGAGCCTCAAGTTCAGCCTGGGAATCGGGGACCGTGATCTCAAAGGAGAACTTGTCCCCTTTTTTATGTCCGATCAGGTTGTTCTCAAATTCGTCCCCGATCTCGCCGCCGCCGATGGTGACTGCGTGATTCGTGGTGGAAGTGCCGCCGTAGATCACTCCGTCTATGCGGCCTATGGCGTCGATGTACACTATATCGCCCATCTTCGACTCTCTGTCGACTTCCTGGGCTCTCGCGTACTTGTAAAGGGTGGCCAGGACCGTGGTGCGCAGCGTCTCTTCCTCGTCGGTTTCATTTTTCGCCGCCACCGCTTCCAGTCCCTTGTATTCGCCGAGATCTATATATTCATTCAGATCGAAATCGTAGCTTCCGTTGGGCTTACTGCTCTGGCATGATGCCATGATCCCCGAAACAAGGACCAGTAACAGGCAGAGCGACAGGATTCTTTTCATAACCGGATGCAATGCTCCTTTTTCCATATCATGACGCATTAAGCGAGTTATCTATTTTTCCGCAACAATGATATGTTACCACAAAAGAGAGATTTTTTCAAGTATTTCGTGCCTTATGCGGCATTTTCCGCCGCACCACACGCACGCAGGCCTGTCCTCATGCCGCAGGGTACTTGCTTAAAGGGCGGCATTGTGGTATATTCTCGGTGCAATGACCGACAGGAGGCAAGTATGTTTGATCTGTTCTGCGGCATATGGAGCGAGCCAGGCTGCGCCTATGCCCCGTTCATAACCATGAACGTACGGGATGAGGATGATCCCGTAATGCTTTCAAAGAGACTGAACAGGCTCTATAAGGCCGGATTCGGGGGAGTCGTCATAAGACACGCCGGCTCCTGCTCCGACCCGTATTTTTCCCGGCTGGGCCTGATCCTTGAAAAGGCGAAGAACCGCGGGATGAGCGTCATAATCGAAGCGGACGACAGCGTGGTCTCGGAAAGGTCCGGTAAACTCGGCCGTCTGTGCCCCATGGACAGCGCCGCGGCTCACCTGCCCGCGTTCCGCGTGTTCAGAAAGACCGAAAAGGGAAGGACGGCGTCGGTGTCCCTTACGGCCGGGGAAGGGCTCGAGCCCTATGAGATCGGGTACACGGAAGACCCTTCGATGCCCGACAGGCTCTGTGACGCCTATGCCGAAGCGGTCATCTCAATGATACTGGAGCCTGTATCCGAAAGGTTCGGGAAATATCTGGGCAGCACCCTTGCAGGTTTCATGCTGAGGAGAGCCGGGGCGGAATGCGTGTTTCCCGGTGAGACCGGTACGGTCCCCTGGAACGAGAACATATACGGCGGGTTCCTGTCCTCAGGAGGGGATATGGAAGCGCTTATGTCCCTTCTCGAGGAGCCTCTCGTGAAAAAGACAGGCAGGGAGGCCGGCCATATCATGAAGCAGATCCTCTGCAGCTGCTTCTGCCGGTACGCCCTGGATCCCCTGAGAAAGTGGTGCGACGGCAAAAACCTTCTGCTTTTTGCCGACAGCTTCGATCCGCTGGATCCTACTGTGGCCGATCATGTGTCCGCTCCCGGCGCCTGCCTTTCGGATTTCCACGGCGCCAAGCTCGCAGCGGACTGCGCGAGGCACCGGGGACTGCCGAAATGCTGGGGTGTCATCGACGGTTCGGAAGACCTTTCTGCTGTTCAGGACCGGATATATACGGCCGTAAGATCCGGGTGCAACATGACGGTGATCGTGAACGACGCGGATCCCTGCGCCGATCCGCTGGGTGAAGAAAGGGAAGAGGATCTGAGGATCGTCACTTCATTCATCAAAAGGATGTCATGGCTCGCGTCTTCAGGATCGGACCTGCCGGAGGCCGCTGTGCTGTGCTCGCCGGAACACCTGCCAAAGAGGCAGGCCGGGAAGCTGGCAGAGGCGGGATACTCCTTCAATTACCTTACTGTCCGGGATCTGATGGAAAGAGCCCATGTTCACGGGGACGGTATCCATATAGACAGGTATGAGTACGGCACGGTCCTTGTTGACAGCGCCATGAGGATCGACGCGGAGATACTCAGGAAACTGGGGGAGCTGATGGCAGGCGGGGGTGTATGCATAAGGAGCGGCGGGTTCGCGCAGGCGGCCCTTCAGGTACCCCGCGGGGATCATTTCAGAACGGACGGGGGACCTGATCCCTTCATTTCCAGATACAGGAAGAGCGGGTGCGATTTCACGGTGTTCTGCAACCCTCATGATGAACCGGTATCGGGAGAGTACATTACAGAAAACAGCTGCGGGTCAAAATGGTTCGATCCCGTGAACGGTGATATATCCCCTGCTTTCTGTTCTGCGGTGGATAAGGGCTTCTCATACAGGGTCACTGTTCCTTCCGGCGGCTGCGCTGTCCTGGGAGCAGATCCCGGAGCGCTGCCTTTGCTGCGGGAGGAGGCGCCGGATCCCCGGGAGACCGGGCTCATTTCGTCTGAGGCGGCAGGCACGGATAAAGACACTTTCTCGGCGGACCGCGGATTTGCGAAAGCCGAGTTTTCAGTGGACGGGATAGGCGGATTCACTGAGGTCCGCGTAAACGGAAAAAAAGCGGGGACCCTTGCCCTGCGTCCCTATACGCTGGATATATCCCGCCTGACCTCTGAGGGCGTGAACACGGTGAAGACCGGACGGCCGGTCAAAGGCGGCGTGGTCAGACTGTACAGGTGAAAAGGAAAAGGTTGCGTGAGGGAAGCACTTCGTAAGGAAGTCGCCTCCCTCGGGATGTTTTGATCCTAACGATTGATTTTAAGATGAAATTGAATTTGCCGAAAAGGGATGGTATTATTGTCTCAACAAGCCGCATTTTTACAGAGGGACTGAGGGTATGGAAGAAAAACAGCGACCATCATTATCTGAAATTAAAGCGATACTGACCCAATTTGAGATTCCGGGAGTGTGTGATTCATCCGTCAAGGCGTTCGTTTCAGAAGAAGGCGGGAACGAATATTTGGTCTGGTTGGTTGATAACGGATGCACTAAATACGTTCTGAAACAGGCAAAAGCCTATGAGATCGATGCTTATCGCTGTTTCTTCAGCGACAGTCAGCCATACATTCCGGCTTTTTTAGGTGCCTGCCATTATAACGGTCAGGAGTATTT
>JAFTCY010000068.1 GCA_017454465.1 Clostridia bacterium | reverse complement strand
AGTTTCAGCGCGTCCTCCGGTGTGAGGTATCCGCTGCTGATCACCCCAAGGGTGTCGACTATTGTATCGTTCGCAATGGGGCCGTCTATGACATCGGCGGAAACAGTGTCAGTTCCCCTTCTGTTGTGAAATATATATCCGAACCATTCCGTGCTCCGTGAGAAGCGGACGACTGAAAGGCCAGCCGCGTCAAATTCGTATTTGTTAATAACTGAGCCGTCCCTGGCCCAGCGCAGGGCGAACTCCCTGTCAGGCGTCAGGTAGAATCCCGGGCCGAAGTCGGCGTTCTTCCTGCCGACCCGTATATCCGGATTCCGGATCTCACTCCTTGAAGTATGATAGAGGATCATGTCTGAACTTCCGCCTGATCATCCGTCCCGAACATCTTTTTCATGAACGAGATCCTGCTTCCGATCATCTTCACAGTCGTCGGGGCCTTCACTTTATAGTCGAAACCGTGAACGGTGCCCTTTGTCTCGTGAAGCTCGACTTCATAGCCTGCCGATCTCAGCAGTCCGGCAAAGCATATGCCGTCATCGTGGAGAGGGTCGAACTCGGCAACTTCGATATAAGCCGGGGGAAGTCCTTCGAAGCTTTCGGCTTCCACGGGAGATTTGTATATCCTGGGAAGTGACGAAGGATCGGGATCCACCAGCTGCTCCACATCTCTGGACAGGGTCGAGTTCCATACGGGGGTGTCAGTATATTTGCGGAATGACTCGCTTGTGTTCCTTCCGTCGAGCCACGGGTAGACCAGAAGCTGGAACATAGGCCTTATTCCGGTGCCCCGGTCCCTTGCCAGCATGCATACGGCCACTGACAGATTTCCTCCGGCGCTGTCTCCGCCTATCCCGATGCGCTCTCTGTCTATACCCAGCTCATCCGCGTTCCCGTATATCCATGTGAGAGCGCAGAAACTGTCTTCCTGGGGATACGGGAAGGGATAGTCGGGAGCCAGACGATAGTAAACGTAGATGACGGTGCAGCCTGCGTTCTTTGCGTAGGCCAGGCAGTGACGGAACTGTGCGCTGGTCCCTTCATATACGAAACCTCCGCCGTGGAGGTATATAAAGCAGGGCCTTTTTTCTTTTAGGCTTTTAGGGCTCATGATGACGAGCCTGATCTCGCCCCCGTTGTATGAAGGGATCTTCCGCTCAACAGCTTCCACGTCAGGATCCCTGTATACGAATCCGGGGATCCTTTTCATGAATTTCTGAGCCAGTCTGACAAATCGAGGGTCGACGGTGGCGGTAAACCTGTTAAGCGGGAAAAACTCACGGCTGATGGGATATTTCGTTTTTGACATGGCGATCCTCCCTTTCGGATATATGTTATATCTGGATACAGGTAAGAGCTTGAACTGTCATGCCGTCATTTGGTGTCCGGGAAGAAACCCAGGGTGTCAAGGGCGGTTATTGCCTTTTCAAGATAGGCGTTGCCGATTATCGGCCATCTGAATCCCAGCCTGAACAGGGCGCCGGTGGTGAATCGGCAGTCGGAGCCGACCATCCTGAGGTCCTCTCCCTTGTGTTCACGGTAGGCAACAAGCGACATAACTGTTCCGCTCTCATCCTCGTTCCTTGCAGCCTCGTCCAGTATCTTTCCGAACTCGGCCTCTGAAACGGTCCTTATGCGGAATCCGTGCCTGTTGATGGCGTCTATCACGTCGCCCATGGTGATACTGTGATTGTTGTTCATGTTGAAAACGCTGAAGCGGGGATCCGCGCCTCCAAGCGTCAGAACAGCGTCGGCAACGCAGTCGATGGGAGAGAACTCCACAGGCTGGTCGAAGACGTTTACGGGGCAGGACCCGAGGCTCACGTAAGCGCAGAGGGATCGGATGAAGGAATTGGTCCTGAAGTTGATCTGGAACTCTCCGTCAGAGTGCCTTCCCATCAGGTTCCCGGCTCTCAGGATCACGGCGTCAAGGCCCCGGCTGACCCGGGCATCAAGGATCGCGCGTTCCGCAAGGAACTTGGTCCTGACGTAGTCGTTGTCGGTGTTCTGGCCGAAATAGAGCATGTTTTCCTTAAGCACGGTTTCATTGCCGGACTCGATAAGTCCGCCGACGCTGAGAGTAGATATGTGCACCAGGCGCATGGACGAGCGGACACAGAGATCGGCCAGATTTTCAACTCCGCGGAAATTGACTTTGTCAAGAGTATCGTCGTTCGTGAAATGCTTTACGCAGGCCGCGCAGTTGATAATACAGGCAGCGCCTGTCTTTTCAAGAGCCCTGAGGCTCTTCGTGTCTGTTATATCGCCTTCGGCGCAGAAGATGCGTTTGCCGAACAGTTCTTCCATGGTATTGCCGAAATAGTAGAACAGCATCGTTTTGAGCCGCTGCTCAGCGGAACTGAATTTGCCGCGGCGCATGAGGCATGTCACTTTGCCGGGAAATCTTTCACAGAAAGCCCTGAGAACATGTATGCCGAGGAATCCTGTCGGGCCGGTAAGTATGATGTCGCCCAGCGGTCTCGTGCTGATCTCATCCACGTTTTCCATGGAGTTGAAGGATATGAGCCTGTCAATATCCGTGTAGTCGAAGTCCGCTACGGTCTTTGACTTGCTGCTGCTTCCCAGTCCGTTAATGACCCTGGCCAGTTCACGGGCCGAAGGGTTGGAGAACACGTCCTTGTATACCACGGGATAGCCCCTGCTCATGGCGTAGGTCACCACTTCCGCGGCTTTTATGGAACTGCCTCCAATATCGAAGAAACTGTCAGTGGCAGAGACTTTTTCCAGCCCCAGGATCTTCGCGAACTCGCCGCAGATCTCCTTCTCGAGAGGGGTTGAGGGCTCTGTGAACCCGCGGCTGTCCTTCCTCAACTCAGGCTGGGGAAGCGCCCTCCTGTCTACTTTCTGGTTCCTGGTCAGCGGAATGGAATCAAGCTGCATGAACGCCGCGGGGACCATGTATGAGGGCTTCTTGTCCCTGATGAAGTCCGAAAGCTCCTGGAAGTCAGCTTTTTCGTCCGAGACGATATAGGCCGCGATGTATTTTCCTCCGCCCTCGCTGTCAAAGGCCTGGACGGTGACATCCTTTATTCCCGGGAATTCGCGTATCACGCCCTCGACTTCAGAGAGTTCAACGCGGAATCCTCTGATCTTCACCTGCCCGTCGTTTCTGCCGATGAAGTCTATCCTTCCGTCTCCGAGACGGCGCACGACGTCTCCGGTGCGGAACACTCTGTCAAATCCGGGATCGGAAGAGAAGGGGTTTTCAGTAAAGACTCTGGCAGTGACATCGGGCTTGTTCAGATAGCCCCGTCCGACTCCGTGACCCGCGACCCAGAGCTCTCCGAGGGCTCCCGGAGGCAGCTGGTGGCCGAATTCATCCACTACGTACAGCCTGTAGTTGAACAGAGGAGATCCTATCGGGACCCTGTCATATGTCTGGTCCACCGGCTGGGTGGTGCAGAACACGGTGCATTCGGTGGGACCGTACCCGTTCACCAGCCTGAATCCATCAGGAGGCGCCAGCGGGACCAGAGTTTCGCCTCCCGTTGAGAGATATCTGATACCCGTGCCGGGGAAGGATGTGGCGAAAATGCGCCCCATCTGGGTGGTCATGAACACATGGGTGACCCCGTTGTCGCTGTAATAGCGGTCAAGTACCGGAAGATCAAGACGTATGTCCTCCGGAACGATGCATACGGCGGCACCTGCGGTCAGGGCCGGGTAGAGGTCCATCATGCAGGCGTCGAACCCGAAGCTGGCGTAGGCGCCAACGACCGAATCCGGAGTGAGTCCGTAATAGGTCCTGTACCATCCGCAGAAGTTCACCAGGTTGCCGTGCTCAAGCATCACTCCCTTGGGCTGTCCCGTGGTTCCTGAGGTATAGAGCAGAATGAACAGGGAAGACGGGGAAAGCCCCGCATCCCCGGGCTCGTGGTCCGGCAGGGACGGGATCTGGTCAAGGAAGAGGACCGGTCCCCTGTAGTCCGGGAGGAGCGTGATGAGCTCACGGTCCGCTATGAGCAGCCCGGCGTCCGCGTCCTCTACCATGTACCCGAGGCGTTCCGGGGGATAACCCGGATCGAGAGGCTGGTACGCGGCTCCGGACTTAAGGGCGCCCAGGGCGCACACAGCCATGTATTCGCTTCGGGGGACAAGTATCGATACCACGCTTCCGGGCCCGGCTCCGGCGCCCTTCGCGTAGGCGGCTATATTGTCTGAGAGGCGGTCCAGCTCGCGGTAAGTGAGCTTTTTGTCTTTGTATATCACCGCGGTCCTGTCCGGATATCTGCCGGCGGCCCGGCGGAACAGCGTTGCCATGTCGGTCTTTTCCACCGGTACGTCGGTTTTGTTGAACAGGGCCAGCTTCTCCTCTGCTTCCTTATACAGCAGCGATATTTCCGAAAGCTTCGCGCCGGATATGATCGAACGGAGGGCCTGTTCCATGGCAAGAAGCATGGACCTTATGTTCCACGGCTCGTATTCCTCGGGAGCGTATTCGCACTCGAGGCGGAATCCTTTTTCCGTGTCGTATACGAAGAACGTCAGAGGAGACTTTATTGCGTTGGGGTGTACCGGGATGGATTCTGCAGGCAGGCCCCCGATCCGTTCCACGCTCCCCAGATCTCCCTCATATGCAAAGAGAATGTTCAGGTTCATTCCGAAGGTCTTCGAGATATCCGAGAAGGGGAAGGCGCCGTTCGCCATGCTTTTTGTGAGCTGGCGCCCGATCCGGCGGGCGAACTCGCCGCCGGTCTCTTCAGGATCAGGCCTTGCCACGACGGGGAAGGTCTTTACGAACATTCCAACCGAACCGGACAGCCTTGAGTCGTCACGGCCGTTGTACACCGTGGCGTACACGCAGTCCTTCCTGTAAAGGAATCTCGAGAGCATGAGGCTGAAGGCCGCGTTGCACAGAGCGTTCCTCGTTACCTTTTCTCCTGATGTGAAGCTGTCGATGGCAGACCTGTCAAGCTCGACGTCAGCCGTGAGCATGTCGGGAGGCGAAACGGGGCCTTTCCGGTCTCTGGGAGGACGGCAGTCCGTCTCAGCTCCGTCCAGAAGGGCGGCGAAGTATTCCTTTGATTCTGTGTACGCCGGAGAGTCCTCGATAAGCTCCTGTTCCAGAGCGTATTCGAATCCTGTGTATGTCTCGACATCGGGCTTTGTCCCGGAATATGCTTTTTCGACGTCCGCCATGAAGACCGAAAGGGACTCGCCGTCGAAGGCGATGTGATGGAGGTCCATGAACAGGTAGGAGACACCGCCGTCCCTGACTATGGCGAAACGGGAAAGAGGCTCCTGGGTCAGCCTGAAGGGCCGGATAAGATCGGCGAAACCGGCAGGAAGGGAAGAGAGCTTAAGTTCCCTTACTTTTATCTTCGATCTGTCGTTCCTCTCAGCCATTATCTTTCCGCCATCTGCCACGAGCCTTGCCTTGACGTAGGGGTGGGCGTTGGCGGCGGAGACGAGGGCAGACTTGAGCTTTTTCAGATCCACACCGGGGTGGAGCCTGAAGATAAAGGGCACATTGTACACTGTGGAATCCGGATTGGCCAGGCATTCCACGTACACTCCCATCTGGGCGCTTGAAAGGGGGTAGAGCTTTCTCTTCGGCGCGGGAGCGTCAGCGGACGCGGTCCCGCCGTCATGTTTCTTCGAGAAAAACGCGGCGATGTCCCGGACGGTGTTGAGAGATCTCATGTCCCCTATCCTGACCGGAATGCCGAAAGCCTTGGAGAGAAGAACGTTCAGGTGCATGGCTCCGATGGATGAAAGACCTGCTTCCTCGGTGTCCGTATCGACTCCGAAATCCCGGTGGCCAAGCGCCTCTGCCAGGCAGTTGTATACTTTCTCTTCATCAGGGGTCTCAGGCATGCTGAAGGAGCCGGTCTCCCGCCTTGGCACGGGAAGGGCGCGCCTGTCCACCTTGTTGTTGGCCGTGAGGGGTATAGAGTCCAGCTGCATGGTAACGGCCGGCACCATGTATGACGGTTTTCTGTCCTTTATGAAGGCGCTCAGCGCCTGTATGTCAATTTTTTCGTCCGAGACCACATAGGCGGCTATGTACTTCATGCCCGTTGAGGCGTCGGTGAAATCGCTGACCGTCGCGTCTTTTATGCCGGGATAGTCCCTTATGACGGATTCCACTTCGGACAGCTCGATCCTGAATCCCCTGATCTTTACCTGGGAGTCCCGGCGGCCGATGAAGTCGGCTTTTCCGTCCCGGAGCATCCTGACGATGTCGCCGGTGCGGTACAAGCGCCCGTATCTGGGCCGGTCAGTGTACGGGTTCGGTATGAAGCTTGCCGCCGTCTTTTCCGGAAGATTGAGATAGCCCTTCGATACCCTGGGCCCCGCTATGAGCAGCTCTCCGGGAGCGAAGGGGGGCAGGCGCCTCATGAATCTGTCGGCCACGTAAAGCTTCACGTTCTCCACGGCCCGTCCTATGGGTATCCTGTGATAGAGCCTGTCCACGGGCTGTATCGTGGCGAGGACCGTGCACTCGGTTGGGCCGTACGCGTTGCTTACCTTGAACTGGATCTTGTCAGGATCCAGGGGGACGAGGACTTCGCCTCCCACTATGAGATGACGGAATGATCCGCCCTTGTACGCCGTCGCAAACTGCCTTCCCACCTGGGTGGTCATTATCCCGCAGGTTATTCCGTTTTCGTTTATATAGTCTGAGATGGCGCCGAGATCGAGCCTGATCTCCTCCGGTATTATATATACCGCCGCGCCGCAGGTCAGGGTGGGGTACAGGTCAACGAGATTCGCGTCGAAACCGTAGCTGGCGTATGATAAGCAGCGGTCGTTCTCGTCAAGCCCGAAATAGCGTCTCCCCCACTGCGCGAAGTCCGAGACGTTGCCGTGGGAAAGCATTATGCCCTTGGGCGTGCCGGTGGTGCCGGAGGTGTAGAGCAGGATGAAGGTGTCGTCGGGCCTGATGCCCGCGTCGAAGGGATCTTTGTCCGGCAGGGACATGATCTCGTCCGTGAAAAGGACCGGCCCCTTCCAGAAATCCATTTTGTCACCGAGATCCCGGTCGGCTATGAGCAGGGATGAGGAGGCGTCCCGGACCATGAACCCGAGCCTTGTCACCGGATAGCCGGGATCGAGAGGCTGGTAAGCGGCCCCTGACTTGAGGACGCCCAGGGACGCAAGAGGCATGAAGGCGTTCCTGCGTACAAGCACAGATACAACCGAGCCCCTTCCGATGCCGGCTTCCCGGAGCTTTGACGCCAGGGCGTCGGTGATCCTGTCGGTCTCACGGTACGTGTAGGCCCTGCCGCCTGCGAATACCGCGGTCCTTTCGGGAAACGCCGCGGCGCTCCTTCTGAACATGGACACGACGTCAAGATCCTCTCTTTCCGTCTCCGTGGCGTTGCAGCCGTCCAGGAACTCAAGATCATCGTCTGATATGAGCCCGAAGTCACTGATATTTTCTTTTATGAGGAGCTCCGAGGCGATCTTTGCGAATGTTCCCGTGAAGCTCTCGATCCATTTTTCACTGTACCGGCCGCCCCAGTATCCCACACGGGCGGCGTAGGAGCCGGGAGCCTTTTTTATGACCTCGAAAAGAAGGGGAACGTCCTCTGTGGCCGTGTCGTCGTAGATCCGCGTTACGTCGATACCCAGGTCTTTTATAAGCTGGTTGTCAGTTATGTCCCTCTGGTAGCCGAATTCGATCTCGGCCTTGATGCCAAGCTCCTCCGCCAGCCTTATATACGGGTAGGCTGAATTGGCGCGGCCCTGTTCAACGAACAGACCGGCATCCTTCAACATTTCCTTTGCCGTCTCATATTTTCCGGTGTTAATCCGGAAGGGAAGCGTCCTTACGAACATCCCGGCGCAGTGCCTGTTACTGTCGTCACGTCCGCTCACTATGTAATTGAAAAGAATGTCTTCCTGTCCCGAGAACACGGAGAGAGCCACGGCGAAGGCGGACGCGAAGAATGAGGTGGTGGAGAAGCCTTCTTTGTGCCTTAGGCCGGACAGGCGATCTTCATCAAGAGAGAAATCCCTGATGAAACGTTTCTGTGACTTGGATTCGTCATAAGTGTCGGGCTCCGGGAGACAGCCGGAACCGAATCCTTCAAGATACTGTTTCCAGTATTCCCGTACGGCAGCGGCATCATCAGATGAAAGCCATTTCTCCTCCGCCTCGGCAAGGCCGGAGAGAGACAGGGATTCTGTTTCAGGGTCAACGTCGTCGAAAGCCAGTCTTATGTCTTCCGCAAGCACGCCGGAAGTGGAGCCGTCGCAGATTATATGGTGTATGTCCTCGAACATATAGAGACTGCTTTCAGTCACGTATATCTCTATCCTCGAGAGCTTTTCCCCGGAAAGGCTGAAAGGCCTGACGAGGTTCTCTTTTATCTTTTCAAACTCCTCATCGGATACTTTTATGACAGGAACCTCAAACGGTTCCGCGGCGGGTTCAAGAACGGCTGACCCGTCCTCCTGTTCCCTCAGGACAGAGTTCAGCACCGGATGGGCTGATACCGCCTTCAGTATGGCTGACCTGAGCTTTTCAGGATCTGCGGGAGCGGTGAGGCGTCCCAGAAAGGGAAGGTTGTAGTGAGTTGATTCCGGTCTCGCCGCGCAGGACACATATATGCCCTCCTGCACGCCAGTGAGTCTGATGCCCATGCCGTATCTCCTTTTATGGGTTGTTCATAGGATATATAAGATTTGTGAATTATAAAGCATTGATAATCTGTATACAACTGATGAAGAACAGGGCATTTCACATTTTTGCTGTTATATCGGAAGTGAGCTTCTTGCTCACGGCTTGTTGAATATCTGATTTCCGCAGGTCTATCGTTTCAGTTCCTTTTGTATCATCCTGATCTTTCCTTTTGACAAATCGGCTTCTTCAGCAAACGAAGACCAACTCGAAACGGCTTCGCGAACCTGTTCTTCGCATTGGATCGCATCGCTTCTTTTGATACCGGCGTTTTCTGCGACGGCAATGAAGTCCTCATGGGTTATGTCCCCCGACTTACCGTTGATCAGCATCTGGTGTTCACTGACCCAAATACTGTCTTTCTTATACGAGAAAGTCATATCAAACGCGGGAGCCAGCGACCAAACGCCTTTTTTGTTCATCAGGAACGCGATGTTCTTTGTATGGTCGTCAAAATTCTTTGCGTATTCGCTAAAGATCATGCGTCTGTACAACTGCAGATAATCGTGGCGAGGCAGTTTGAGTTCCCTCATGACCCGGAAAGCATCGCCATACGAATACTCTCTCGGCGCATTAAAATCCATGTGAGCAATAGCGCACAAGCTCTGCATATGAAGTTTTTCGCCCTTTTTGCCAACACGATCAAACCGCTTTGTCATAAAATGCGATCTGCCGTTTTCTTT
>JAFTCY010000067.1 GCA_017454465.1 Clostridia bacterium | reverse complement strand
TTCGGGGCGTTTGACACGGTAAGACCTGAAGGCACTCCCTTCATTTTCTGCGGCACCGCCGCGCTTGTGCTTGCGCCACTTTATTTCTTCTCAAGACGCATACCCCTAAGGCGCAAGATAGGCTTCGGATCAGTGATACTGATCTTCATAGCAAGCTTCAATCTCAACATCCTGGACTATGTCTGGCACGGATTCCAGCGGCCCAACTGGCTGAACGCCAGGTTCTCCTTCATGTTCGTATGTATCATACTCATAATGGCGGTCGACGCGTTCAGGAACCTGCGGGACATAGGCTTTCCTCCCGTTATCGTATCGACTGCCTTCTGGGCAGTGGTGCTCGTAATACTTGACAAGATAGGATACGACTACCTGCCCGGTATTTCCGCGGTATGGCCATCACTTATTCTGCTTGCCGTCATGTGCGTGATATGCGCTGCGTACTCGCGGTCCCGTCCGGGCGCCTTCAGACGCAGGGTCATATCCCTTTTGCTGTGCGTGATCACGGTAGCAGAGATGTCAGCAAACGGAGTCCTCATGCTCCGCGGTCTGGATGACGATGTGATGTTCTCCACAAAAGAGTCATATCAGAGCTTTGTCTCAAAATACAGCCGGGCAGCCGATATAATCAAAACCAACGACGACGGATTCTACAGGACAGAAAAACTGGTCCACCGCACCAAGAACGACAACTTCGCCCTGGACTTCAACGGACTTACCAGTTCCACCAGCACCCTGAACGCCAGGGTCATCTCCCTGCTCCAGAAGCTGGGATACGCCAGCCGTTCGCACTGGTCATACTATTCCGGAGCCACCGCCGTCACAGACGCAGTCCTGGGTATAAAGTACATCATCGCGGACGAAAGCGACAAAAAAGATGTCATGAGCTACATTCCGGCTCTGTACACAAAAATCGGCACCACCAAAGACAGGCTCGACATTTACCGGAATCCCTATTCTCTCGGGTTCGCCTTCTCCGTGAAGGAGGATATCGCGACATACGATATGCCGGCAGGGCCTCTGCCCGACGGCTCATATGATGATTATACCGATCCCTTCACATACATGAACGGGCTGCTGTCCGCCATGACCGGTGAGAATATCCGGGTCTGGATAAGAGCCGACCTTGAGTCCACGGAAGCTTCCGGTACAAAGGGAGTCACGACCAAGGGCCACAGGGGCTGGAAGACAACAGGAACCGGCACCGGCAGCGTGACATATACTGTAAACATTGACCTGAGGAAGCCTCTTTACGTATATTTCCCGTCGGAATATCCGCGAGAAGTATCCCTGTACCTTAACGGCGACAGCATAGGATCATTCTTCGAGCAGAAGGACTTTTCGGTCAGAGAGCTGGGAACTTTCAAACCCGGAGAGAAAATGCAGCTCGAACTGCGTATGAAAAAAGATTCCCTGTACATACGTACGGGCGTTGACTACTTCTGGTATTTCGACCAGGATGAATTCAAGAGGGCAGCTTCACTTCTGGCCGACGGAGCCATGAAGGCAGAATCCGAAAAAGACGACCTTATCAAAGGATCAGTTGACGTTCCGGAGGGAGATTCCCTTATGTTCACCAGCATTCCCTACGACGAAGGGTGGAAGATCTCGGTAGACGGGACGGAAGTCAGCAAAACAGCGGTGCTGGACGGAAGCCTGCTCGCCTTCAGGATCGATCCCGGGCATCACGATATCGTCTTCAGCTACGAGCCCGGCTGCATAACTGCCGGTGTGATACTGAGCGTTGTATGCACCGTATTATTCATTCTTCTCGCCGCCGTTTATCTTGCGCTGCTTAAACGCAGGGACGTATCCTGGTTCAGCAAGGGCGGGCATCCGGATCTTCTTGTGTGCGATGAGGCATATATGAACAGCTTAACGCCTCAGGAATCACCCGACGCAGACGATGACTGGTCGCCCGATTTGCCCGCAGCCGCAATTACGGATGACGGCACGGCTCCGGAGCAGATCGAGATACCGATTCCGGCTGAAGCCGAAGCGGAGAAGAAAAAGATCGTGAAATGCTGCAGGTACTGTGAAAAGGCAGGCGACCTGAGGGATCCGGAACTGAAGCTTTGCTCCCTGAAAGGCGTAGTTTCATCAACGGCCTGCTGCCGGAAATTCTCTTATGACCCGCTGAGGAGAGATCCCGAAAAGCAGGTCACCGACGAAAAAGAGGACGGGACTGCAGAAAACAGCTGAAAGCTCCCGGCGCGGCCGGACCATAATACATGCACACGGAGGACAAGGCATTGATAATAGCCCTTGAAGAAGCCAAATACAGGCTTGAAAATTTCAGAAAAGACATAGACGAGCTTGGAAGCGCGCTCAGGATAGAGGAACTGAGGAAAAAGGTCTCCGAGATGGAAGAGACCACCACGGCCCCGGAATTCTGGAACGACCAGGAGAATTCCGGAAAAGTGCTTAAGGAGATCAAGAGACTGAAGGACAAGATCGGAGCATACGAGGCCCTCCAAAACAGGCTTGAGGATGCCATCACGCTTTCGGAGCTTGCCATCGAGGAGAACGATGAATCCCTGGTCCCGGAGATCGAGAACGACGTGGCTGAGATAGAAAAGGAAGAGGAACGCCAGAGGATCGAGGTCCTCCTTTCCGGGGAATATGACGACAGCAACGCGATCCTTTCGTTCCATCCGGGAGCCGGCGGGACAGAAGCCCAGGACTGGGCTCAGATGCTCTACAGGATGTATACCCGCTGGGGCGAAAGGCACGGATACAATGTCAAGCTCCTTGACTGGCTGGACGGCGAGGAAGCAGGGCTGAAGTCGGCTACTATCCTCATCGAAGGACCCAATGCCTACGGTTATCTCAAGGGTGAGAACGGTGTCCACAGACTGGTCCGCATCTCTCCGTTTGATGCATCCGGCAGACGGCACACCTCATTCACATCTGTTGAAGTCATGCCGGAACTTGATGATGACAATAACATAGAAATAAAAGAAGAAGATCTTGAGATCACCGCTCACCGCTCATCCGGAGCAGGCGGACAGCATATCAATAAGACCGACTCGGCCATAAGGATAACCCACATCCCAACCGGGATCGTTGTGGGGTGCCAGACCGAAAGAAGCCAGCTCCAGAACAAGGAAACAGCCATGAAGATGCTCAAGGCCAAGCTTCTTGAGATCAAGGAACGCGAAAAACTGGACAAGATCGACGATATAAAGGGCATCAAAACCAAGATCGAATGGGGCGCCCAGATAAGATCCTACGTGTTCATGCCGTACACCCTGGCAAAGGATACGAGAACAGGATACGAGGACGGAAACATCCAGGCGGTAATGGACGGCGAGATAGACGGATTCATCAACGCCTACCTGAAGATGAACGCAGCTCAGTGAAGAAAATGCTGATCGAAGGAATGACATCGGTCCGGGCCGTGATCAGGGCGATCAGGGAATGCGGCAGCGACCGCAGGATCTCCAGGGTCTTCGTAGACCGTCAGCGCTCCCGCAAGCGCTCTGCTGACATAAAGTGGCTTGGATCACTGAAAGATGAAATGGGTTTTTCCGTTGAATATCTTGACTCTGACGGATTCGGAAAGATCGCAGGAGGAAAGACCAACGGAGGGATCGCTGCCGAGGTCTCGGACAGGACATTTCCGCCCCTCTCAGATATCCGGATACCGCAAAAAGGGTTCTTTGCCATCCTTGACGGAATAGAAGATCCTTACAATTTCGGCGACGCCGTAAGATCGCTCTATCTCTGCGGGTGCGACTGTCTCGTGATGAAGGAGCGCAACTGGATGTCAGCAGCCGCCACCGTGATAAAGGCCTCTGCCGGCACCTCCGAGCTCATGCAGGCAGTCATCGCCGAACCTGAAGAGGCCGTCTGCACGCTGAAATCTGCGGGGTACAGGGTTGTCTGCGCGGGCATCAGGGACTCCGTTCCATGCGGTGAAGCGGATCTTGCAAGGCCGCTTCTTCTGATCATCGGCGGCGAGAAAAGAGGCATATCCGCCTCGGTGCTCTCCATGGCTGATCTTGTGGTCAGGATAAGCTACGGCAGAGAATTCAGAGGTTCTCTGTCAGCACAGTCAGCCACGGCAGTGCTTTCCTATGAGATAATGAAACAGAACAGTGAGGCCGGGATGTGAATATACCGAAGATCTGCGTGGGAGACACGCTGAAACTGAAAAAGAAACATCCCTGCGGAAGCTTTGATTTCAAAGTCCTCCGCATAGGAAGCGACATCAGGATCGTTTGTGCCGGGTGCGGCCGCGACCTGACGATCCCCAGAGAAAAGCTTGAAAAATCCATTAAAAAAATCGAGCACAGCGAAGGGAGCGGCAGCTCCGGTGCGGAAAGCGGGGACTAGTATGTTCGGAAAAAACAGATCAGGACTGCTGTCCGATAACGGGCTTTTGAAAAGCGACAGTTCCGGTGAGATAAGGACGGGAGCGGACGTCAAGATGTGGAAAACGCTGGTTTTCTGCTTCGCCGTTCCCTTTTTTGCCATGTTTGTCATATACGCCGGGCTTGGAGTCTGGCCTTTCGGCAAGGAATCCGTACTGGTGCTTGACCTGAACGCACAGTATGTATATTACCTTGAAAAGCTGAGGGGGATACTTCTTGACGGGGAGTCTGTCATCTATTCTTTCAACCGTAACCTCGGCGGGGAGTTCCTCGGAATATTCGCATACTACCTGTCC
>JAFTCY010000066.1 GCA_017454465.1 Clostridia bacterium | reverse complement strand
CCTGGAGGTTCCCGGGAACCAGTCCCTCTTTGATACCTGCTTCAACTTCCGCCAGAGCCCAGCCCGATACGCCGTCAAGATTGGGTTCCACATCAACAGCCGTATCTTCTGTTGCCGCGGTGTCCTGGGTCACCGGAGGCGTCACATCTCCGTTTGCGAAGACGATGGTATTGAAGCTGGTACAGGTGCCGTCACTGAAATATCTGCCCCAAGAGAGCCAGCCGGCATAAGCATGGTTGCCAAATACCTGAGTGGAAGAAACTCTGAGGACCGCTGTGGCAAGCTCCGCGCCGGTGATATCGCCCTTCTTTGGATTCAGCCCGAGGCCGGGAAGAGGGATTGCGATTGTGCAGTGAAGTTCGCCGTTGATGTCTGTATTGATATGGCATTCACAGTCTGCCGCCCCATTGGGATAAAGATTGGTCGTACCGTGTCCGCATGTGTAGTCATCCGTATCCAGCGTCCAGGAAAAATCATATGAATTTGCGTAAGGCTTGTAATTTGGATTGGATATGCTTTCCCTGGGTCCCTGAACGAAATCACCGTATGTCGAAAGGAAATCCATGGGCATCAGCCACATCTGGACTCCGTCGCCTTCCCACGGATTGGTCCATCCGCAATAGACATCATCCAGGGTCTTCATTCCGAAATACAGGAATTTGTCATCCCAGCGGTAATACAGTTCAACATCATGATCTTCAGCCTTGATGCCTTTGTCCTTGTAGTCTTTGTATGTAGACTCATAATCGCCGGTTTCTTCATTGATAAGCCTCAGATTGGAACCGTTGACATAGTCATACAGCTGGGTATTGGGTGAGTTTTTGTTTATGATGATCGCAGGATCACCCCACGAATCATCGATCTCCTCCAGATTGGGGGCTTTTTCTGTTCTCGTTGCGTATACGACCGTTCCCACAGTCGCGCTGGCAACCACTGCCAGAGCGGCAAGCACAACAGCACAGATAAGGATCGCAATAACCTTTTTCATTTTCATACTCCTCGTTTTTGTTTTGATAGCAGTTTTGTAACCTGATACAATAATAGCACAAAATGATCAGAAAAGGAAGGGGTCATACATCACAATCAAGAGAGATCCCGGCAAAAAGAGCCCGCTCAGCTGTGTTTTTCAGAAGAACGGGCTCTTATCTGTTCTTTTCTTACTTTATGTATTCCTTCATTTTCGCTGTTGCCGCGCTCGGATCTATGGAAGAGGTGATCACTATGTTCACATCTATCTCTTTATTGAGATTACCCAGGCGCTCCAGAAAGATGTCAAAATCCTTAATGTCATCCCTGCATATCTTCAGGGCAGAATCTATAAACAGATCGGTAATGTCGTGATTGCTTGCCAGCATCCCGGCTATAAAGCCGTAAAGAGAGCCGCCGTCGCTTATACAATATGCCTCGCTGTCGATCAGGCGGCATCTGTAATTTATGTCATACCTGAGTTTGTCCCCTTTTTCAATGCATACCACCGAACCTTTGGAACTGGCCAGCGCATCGTTTACGAGACCGATCAGAGTTTTCGTTTTTCCTGTTCCTTTTGTTCCGACTATCAGCCTAATCATGTCATCCCTCCTCAGTTAAGTTTTTCCTCTAGTGCTTTTCTATGTTCCTCATATCCCGGTTTCCCGAGAAGCGCGTACATATTCTTCTTGTATGCTTCAACACCGGGCTGGTCAAACGGGTTGACTCCCATCATATATCCTGAGATCGCGCAGGCAAGTTCAAAGAAGTATACAAGGAAACCGAACGAATGCTCGCTTCTGTCCTCGACCTCAAGAACGATATTGGCAACACCGCCGTCGTTGTGCGCCAGCAGAGTACCGGTCATTGCCATGCTGTTGACATATGAAAGGTCCTTTCCTGAGAGGAAGTTGAGACCGTCGATGTTATTCGGGTCATCCGGTATCTTTACGCAGTCACGCGGGTTCCTGATGTCTATTACCGTTTCAAACATGGTCCTCTGCCCGTCCTGGACATACTGCCCGAGGGAATGCAGGTCCGTTGAAAAGATGAGGGATGACGGATAAAGAGACTTCCCGTCTTTTCCTTCGCTTTCACCGTAAAGCTGCTTCCACCATTCACACAGCATCTGCAGCGCCGGTTCATATGACACAAGGATCTCTATGGACTTTCCCTTGTTGTACAGTATGTTCCTGAGTGCCGCATACCTGACGCAGTCACTGTCTGAAGAGAACTTCTTCGCATATTCCGACCTTGCGTCCCTGGCGCCTGCCATCATTTTCACTATGTCGCATCCCGCAACGGCGATGGGGAGGAGCCCTACCGCAGTGAGGACCGAGTAGCGGCCGCCTATGCCGTCCGGCACGACGAATGTCTCATATCCTTTCGTCGTTGAGAATTCCCTGAGTTTCCCTTTTTTTGCGTCAGTAGTGACGAAGATCCTTTCTCTCGCGCCTTCCTCACCATATTTCTTTTCTAGCAGTTCCCTGAAGATCCTGAAAGTCACGGCAGGTTCCGTCGTGGTGCCTGATTTTGAAATAACATTCACGCATACATCTTTTCCTTCACAGATGCTGAGAATGTCATTCAGCGCGGACGAACTTATGGAATTTCCCGCGAAATATATTTCCGGGGTGTCTTTTTTCAGATTATTGTATAGCGGGGACTTGACGAATTCGATTGCTGCCCTGGCTCCGAGGTAGGATCCGCCTATCCCGATCACAACAAATACGTCACAGCATTTCTGTATCCGCTTTGCGGTCTTCTTGATCCTTGCAAATTCTTCTTTGTCATAGTTCACTGGCAGATCGAGCCACTTCAGATAATCTGAGCCGGCTCCCTTTCCGCTTTTTACAAGATCAAAAGATGCTTCGGCAAGATGTGATATCTTGCTGATCTCATCATCACGGACAAATCCCCGAACGTACCTATCGTTTAACCTGACTGACATGAAAACACAATACCTCCAAAGACGGCCCCGCCGTCTTTTATGATTAAAACCGTACGGGCACACACTCCCCTACGTTAATGATTTTACAACATTGCCCCCTCGTTTTCAATACTGTTTTAGGTAATCGGAAATAATCGGCAAAATGCCCAAAGCTTATGCCGGAACGCCTTATTTAGTGTATGATTCGAAAAAAGAAAGGATAAATCCCATAAACTCTTCGTCAAGTTCGTTGATCTTTTCCTTGTCCACCGGTTCGTGATCTTCTGAATAGTATTTAGCCGCCTCCGCCGTATTCCAGGCCGTCGAGTGTTCCGACCTGTACTCTTCATCGACAAGAAGCAGATGCACCCCGGGCGCAGGCTTGTCAAGCAGCGCAGTGTACAGACTGATTTCAATATCTACGATATCATCAGAATCTCCCTGTATCACGAGCACCGGCACGTCAGATGACAGGATGCTCTCGGACGCGTGCACATCCGAGCTTTTGCCGAAAAAGAACCTGCTCTCCGCGAAAATAAACGGGTACTGGCTGTATGCCAGAAAGCCGGTATACTTTCTGCCATAGTACATCATCGTATCAAGAGGCGACTCAAAGCCGGCTATGCAGACCGCCGCTTTTATATCAAAACCCATGTCAAGCACCGATGCCGCGGCGTACGCCCCGGCGGAATGTCCGTAAAGAACGACCGGTCCGTCAAGATATTCCCCGGCATCAGAACATGTAAGAAGAGCTATAAGGTCCATGCGTATCTGCTGAAGCCCCATATAACTGTATCCCTCGCTTCGGCCTATGCCGGTGGCGTCAAAGGTCAGCACCGACCACCCTTTTTCGAGAAAATACAGTATCTCAGGGATATGGGTATCAGCGTTCGAACGTATGCCGTTCACCAGAACAAGCGTGCCGCGTGGAGCATCCGACGGGTAAAAATACCCTTTGAGAGTATTGTTCCCGGAAATGAACGCGAATTCCTCCCTGTTATGTCTCTCTGAAATATCGATGTACGTATATGCCCGTCTCTGGGTACCGTCATGTCTTCCGAAAAGAATACAGGGCGCGATCATAGAAAAAGCCGCAGACAGCATCACATACACCATGATGACGGCAATTACCGTTCTGACCCATTTCGGTATGCTTACGCTGTACGCAGGTGATCTGAGACCGGGATCCAATTCCATCACCTCCGTGTTTCTGCGGTACAGTTTCTATGCAGTTTATCAATCTTTCCGGCAATTGCCGGGATGATCACCAGTCGATCAAGTCGTCCAAGAAGTTGCTGTATGACGAGTTAAAAGCGCCGCTGACTCCGGCAATGATCAGTACGACGATGTATATGACCCAGAAAATGGTCATTATGATGCCGAAAATAAGGCCGATAAGGGAAAGAATGTATCCGACTTTGGAAGCACCTGTGAGAGTACCGCCGGCCTGGATGAACTTCTTGCCTTTGCCTCTGCCGACAGCACCGATTATAAGGCCGGGGAGTCCGAGACTGCAGAAGACCAGTGAAAGTATTCCGAGTACAAGGAGGTTGGGCTGTTCCTGCGCAGCAGGAGCCGCGTATACCGGCTGGGAATACTGCGGCTGAGGCTGGGGCTGCGGTGCCTGATACTGGGGCTGGGGTGTCTGGTACTGGGGCTGGGGTGCCTGGTACTGGGGCTGAGGTGCAGGAGCCTGTGGTTCCTGGGCTGCCTGTACGGCTACGGGAGTTCCGCAGTTTCCGCAGAATTTCACGCCGTCAGGTATTTCCTGTCCGCAATTCTTGCAAAACATGATTGATCTCCTTTTCTTGTTTGATTATGTTTGATAACGCAGCGCGCGCTGCAGATGAATGCTGGTCTGAAGGGTCCAGATCACATCCCGGGATCCGTGATCCCGGGATTATCTGAACTCATGCTGAAATCAGGAAAATGTGATATTGTTGAATGCACCGTTCGCGCCGGCTACAGCTATGACAATGATATAGATGATCCAGAACACTGTCATAACTATACCCAGGATGAGCCCGATCAGAGAAAGAATGTATCCGACCTTGGAGGCACCTGTGAGAGTACCGCCTGCCTGAATGAACTTCTTGCCCTTGCTGCGACCGATAGCGCCAATGATGATTCCGGGAATGCCGAGTTCTGCTAAGACAAGAGCAAGGATTCCGAATACCAGAAGATTGGGCTGCTGATTATTCTGCTGGTTCATATTTGTCCCCTTTCATGATTTCATTATATTTGCAAGGGATTTGACCCCCTGAAATATCGGTCACATATCACCTGAACATTAGTATATCGTTAAAATTAAAATTTTGCAACCCTCTGCCCGCAATTAATGCAACCAGAACGACAATAAATACGATCATCATGACCACAGCGATGATAACGATCACTGTACTTACTATTCCTACTATGAATCCCGCTTTTGACAGAATATATCCTACCTTGTTGCTCTTTGTGAAAACTCCGCCTGAAGCAAGGAATTTATTGCCCTTTGACCTGCCTATAAGTCCGAGAATTATTCCCGGTATCCCTATCTGATACCCCAGGGCAAGGGCAAGTATCCCGAACACCAGGATATTCGGCTGACGCTGCGCCGGAACATACTCCGGATCGATGACAGGTCTTTGTGCAGATTCCGCACCGGATCCGTCTGTTACCGGCGTTTTTTCCTCGGTGATTTCCACCAGACCTTTTTCTTCCATTTGCTATCCCTCCTGTTGTATTTTTTCTGATTCGGCAATGAGTCCGGGAAGATCTCTCAGATAATCCGAAATTGCCTTGTCATATTTTTCCGTATTGTTTATCCTTATCCTTGAATGAAGCCCCTTGTCGAACCACACGATCCGCTTCGGTGCGGTACAGGCATCATACAGAAGCTCCGCCTTGTCAGGGAGAGAATACTGGTCTTCCCGGCTGTGCAGGAACAGTATGGGCTTCTTCAGTTTCGGAATTCTCTTCAAAGGGCCGTCCGTGACCACGTTCGCTCCCGAGAACACTCTGATGTGGAGCATCACTTCCTGCATTATGGGGAAGGTCTTTGTGTCAGGCCTGTCATGCCTCATATGGTTTACGAACGATTCATAGAAATTGACATACATTCCTTCCACGGATATCGCTTTAATATATTCCGGGCATTCCTTTGACACCGCGGCGAATACCGCTACAGACGCACCGATGCATATCCCGTGAAGTATAACGCTCTCGTTTTCCAGCTCATCGTGAAGCAGACGGCTCCATTGGATGACGTCCCTGTACTCTTTGTATCCGAGTGACGATACCTTTCCTTCCGAAAGGCCGTGAGCCCTGTTGTCTATCACGAGCACATTGTATCCTGAAGCTCTGAACGGCTCGGCAAAATAGTATGAATACAGCAGAGACTCGGTCCTGCCGGATATGATTATAACCGCAGACCGGGCTCCGAAATCGTAATACTCTCCCACGAGCCTGAACCCGTCACTTGTAACGGTGACTTCTTTTTTACAGTCCTTGTACTGCGCGTCCCATTCCAGCCCCAGATCAAACATCCGCTTGCATTCGGGGTCTTCAGGCATGCTGCATACCCTGCCCCATTTTTCAGGTTTGTTCCTGACGAGAAGCACGGAATACAGAACGAAGGACATGATCAGTGTGGGGATCAGGAAAAAGAACAGAAACGCCCCGACAACCGCTATTAGTACGATCCAATACCATTCCATAGTCTATATCAACCCTATCACCCATTTATAGATCATCTGGCCGCCGTCGATGAAGGTAACATCCATCATAGGATACTCTGCCGAGATCATGTCAACAAGTTCCCCCTCGTCAGCCTCAGGCACCCCGCTGCCTCTGAAAACGACACATGTCTCTCTGTCACCGATATCATCCACGAACCTGAAAGCCGACAGAAGCGCGGATCTCCAGTCGGTGTCGACCGAAGTCATTTCACCGTTTTTGAGAACGATCTCGTCGCCCTTGCGGCAGCTTATCTCGTGGAAAGAATAATCTCTTGACGCCGTCGTCTCGCAGAGAGTCACGACGCCCTCACGGCCTCTTCGCATCTGGCTTATCCTTCTCTCAACGTCGGAACTGTCCTGGATATCCATTGCCAGAGCGAAATAGCCTTCCGCGTAGCTTTCGGTGGGTATGACCACCACGCGCTTTTTCTTTTCGAGTTTTGCGGCCTGTTCCGCTGCCAGAACCACGTTTTTGTTGTTCGGGAGTATCACTATCGCGTCGGCGTCAAGTCTCTCAAAGGCTTCAACGAATTCCTTTGAAGAAGTGTTCATGGTCGTTCCGCCGTCTATGACCGCATCACACCCGAGCTGTCTGAACAGCTCCGCCATCCCTTCCCCGTTCACCACGGAGATCACCGAGACCGGCTTGTGCTTCCTGGCTATGATGGTATCCCTTTCATTATGCTGTACCTGCATATTGTCCATCTTGAAAGTCAGGAACTCCCCGAAGGTCTGGGCGTAGGCGATAATGTTCGCAGGTGTTTTGGTGTGAATGTGCACCTTTACTCTCTTGCCGTCCTGGACACACACAAGAGAATCCCCCCGCTTTTCAAGAACGGATATAAAGTCCTTGAGACGGAAATTCTGGTTATAGTTGTCGTCATTCATGAGCTGGAGGATGAACTCGGTGCAGTATCCGTCAATGAACTTGCTGTTTTCATTGAAGAGGCTGAGATCGGCAGAAGGCCTAGCCTCTGTTTTTTTCTCTTCCGTCCCGGGCTTGATATACTCGCCCCTGAGGTGTTTGAGCATCCCCTCAAATATAAGGATGAATCCGTATGCGCCGCTGTCCACGACTCCGGCTTCCTTCAGCACGGAGAGCATCTCGGGAGTCAGGGCCAGGGTCTTTCTCATTTCCGCCACATACATGGCGAGGATGCTGTCTATGCACGTGTTCCTTCCGATCTGCGTACGGATGTGCTCGATACCCTCCCGGGCCACGGAAAGAATGGTTCCCTCCACAGGCTTCATCACGGATTTGTAAGCGATCCTGTAACCTATTATAAGGCCGTTCCGGAGCTCGCCCGGCCCTATGACCTGGCATCTGCTCAGTTCCTGGTAAAATCCCTTGAAGAACTGGGACAGAATCACGCCGGAATTTCCTCTTGCGCCAAGGAGCATGCCGGAACTGAGTCCTTTCAGATAATCTCCCGCGTGTTCACATGACTTCGTTTCCTTGATCCCGTGCTGAAGTGTAAGTCTCATATTTGTGCCGGTGTCCCCATCGGGCACTGGGAAGACGTTCAGCAGATTCACTTCATCTTCATGATTGCCTAGATTGGCAAGGCCGTTTCTCAGCATCTGTTCAAGATCCAGGCCATTTATTCTACGAACTGACATATACTTATGTTCTCTTTCAACCGGTTATTTCTTTTTGTTTTCTTCCTTTCCCATGGTCCTGATGGCCTTCGGAAGAGTAAATGTAAGGGCAAATGATACCATGACCGCCACAGCGCAGATAAGCGTCATATATTTTATCGCGCCGGAATTGCTGGTCTCGCTCCCCTTGAGGGCGGTAAGCACTATTCCGGTCCCGATGCCGGTCGCTATCCCGGCAAACAGTCCCTGGACCGCGAAATACATGGCGGAATTGGACACGCCGGTCTTTTTTTCCTCATCTGCCGCAAGCTGCGACGGAACCGAATATGCAACGGCGAACAGGGCGCCTATGCCCAGCGAGCAGACCAGGCCTGATATGACTGAAAGCACTGTTTTGAGCGTTCCCTGCGGCATAAAGGATATTCCAAACAGAAACAGCGCCCCCATGGCGAATGACACCAGTACATACCGGTAAGCTGCACCGAATCCATGCTTTCTTA
Source organism: Clostridia bacterium (assembly GCA_017454465.1). GTDB lineage: Bacteria > Bacillota > Clostridia > Oscillospirales > CAG-272 > UMGS1696. The sequence continues at coordinate 3,467 of JAFTCY010000066.1, read as the reverse complement.
TGATTCTTTCATAGATCATGAGCGTGAACGGCACGGGAGCGAATGCTGCCATCATGACGAAAATCATGTTGATCCCCACAAAGGAAAAGTACTCGTTTATCCCTCCGAGAAACAGCTGCACGCCGAAGGTCATGAATGAGTAGGCGATCATCCACAGAATGAACGTCCTGTTTTTGAAAGTGTAGGCGATCGACCTGAAAAGGCTCAGCCTCGGGGATTTTTCCAGCATTTCCGCCTTTGTCAGATCCGGTTCCTTTATCATGAACAGCGGGATCAGCATGGTCAGTGAGAGCGGCAGGACTATCAGCGCAACGATACGGATGTTGAGACCGTTCAACAGCATGCGCACCACCACGTATCCCAGGATGAAATACATGATGTCAAAAACAGACTTGGCGTTTGAAAGCAGGCTGCGCTCTCTCTGTGTTTCCACGATCTCCGTGAAGGTGGCGTAATAGTTGACCATCGTAAGAGTATAGAAACTGTAGAAAACGCACAGGATCAGTCCGTAATACACGGTGTTCAGGACCGATGCTCCCTGAGGATGGGGAATTATGAGGAAGGCGCAGTACGCCATAACGAGGGGTATGAGCCCGATCAGCAGCGCCGGCCTTCTACGCCCGAACCTGGTGCGCAGTCCGTCCGTAAACGCTGCCATGGGAATGTCGATCACACCGTCAATGATCTTAGCCACCAGCGCGAACACGGCCCATACCGCCGGAACTACCAGGTCCCTCGCCAGATAGGTCTGGTTCGGCACGGCCTCTGCGCTGAATCCCCCGACGAGAAGCGCGCTGCAAAGATATGAAGTCATCATCAGATTCAGCATGTTGATGCCGAGTCCGGAGGCGGCATAAAGGATTATCTTTCCTTTTCCCGTTATCTTTTCCATTGCTTAAGTCCTTCCCCAGTGAAGATTTGTGATCAGGAGTTCTTTGCGAGATAAGCGTCGATTATGGCTTTTTCCTCGGAAAGATCCTTGGAGATCGGCTTTCCTATGTAATACGCTGCCATAAGGCCGGGCCCCACGTTGATGCTGACCGACGGGAACACATCATTGATGTACACAGCCTTCGGATGAAATCTCTCTTCTATGAGTCTTTTATACTCCTCCGCCTGCGGAAGCCTGTTCGTCTGGGCTATAAAGAATATCTGGTTTTCCGGATCTTCAACAGTCTTTTCTATGTACTCAAGAAGTCCGGCATACGCAGCCTTTGCTCCCTTGAACTTGCCTATAACGGTGGTCAGTCCGTTGTAATCGAATTCGCCGATAGGCTTTACTCCTGCAAGAGTGCCAAAGAAAGCCTTCGCATGGGTGAGCCTTCCCTTCTTGGCCACGAATGACAGATCGTCCAGCCAGCCGGCCTGATGGAAACGGTTCTTGTTCTCTTCCAGCCACGCAGCGGTCTCCTCCATGGTCTTTCCCTGTTCCCTCAGGAGGGATGCATGGACGACCATAAGGCCGAACCCGGGGCCGAATCTCAGGGTATCGACTATCCTGATCCTTGCGTCCGGATACTTCTCAAGCACCTGTTCACGCGCCGTGCACGCAAAGCCGTAGGCGCCGCTGATGCCGCTTGAGATCGTCATCACGAGAAGTTCCTCACCCCGGGAAGCGAATTTCTCGAATTCCGCTTCAAAGTCCGCAACGTTCGCGGGGGACGTAGCGTAAGAATCCGGGTTCTTTTTCAGGGTGGCGTAGAACTCTTCTTTTGAGATCACGTCCCAGTTAAGGAAAGCCGGGATATCAGATCCGTCAGGCATCACGATATGTCCGGGAATGACATGGATATCATATTCCTTCTGGTATTTCTCCACCAGGTCGCAGTTGGCGTCCGCAAGGATCTCGAATTGTTTCATTTCATTTCTCCTTTTGCATACAGGATTCGATGAATCCGAATATTTTCTCTTTTGTTTCATTATCCGCTCCGAGAAGTCCGGCAGTGTGCGGAGCGTCTTTTATCATATATATCTGCTTCTCCGAGGCGCAGCTCTCATAATTCTTTCCGCTGTCCCCGGGAGCCACCGTCATGTCTGCTTCTCCGTGTATGAAACACACGGGTATACTGCATTTCTTCAGGCTGTCCGCAGCCTTTTTCCGTATATCGGCCCTGAAGATGATCTTTGACAGCACTGACATGACCGGCAGCATGGCGAAGGCAGGAAGATGCCGTCTCCTGAGTTCCCGTTTTATTTGTGAATACGGGGAAACAAACCCGCAGTCCATCACCAGCGCCTTCACGGATCCGGAGTCAAACTGATCCGAGGCAAGTCCCACGCAGGCAGCTCCCATGGATATTCCGTATACGGCGATCTTCCGGCAACCCCTGCCTTTCAGGTACTCGGTCCACCTGGCCGCGTCCTCAGACTCACGGATTCCCATGGAGCAGAACCTGCCCCCGCTTTCGCAGTGGGCCCTCTGGCATATCATGAGCACATTGTACCCTCTTTTAATAAACTCCATGGCATGCCAGGCGAAGTTCACCATGGCGGTGGCGTGATACCCGTGCACCAGCAGCACGGTCTTTTCGGCCTGCCTGTCAAAGTAGAACCCGCAAAGCGTCAGCCCGTCAGAAGATCCGATCGCCGCCTTCTCGTACCGGAGTCCGAGAAGGTAACTCCTGCCCTCCTCTATCATTCCGGAATACTTCGTCATATAGTCCTTGACCGGAGCGTCAAAGGAAGTCCTGCCCTCCTCTATCCTGGAGAACATCCCTATAAGCCCCACCAGCGAAGGGGCAAAAATGAAGACCAGATAAAACATTGCGATACCGAAAACGGCCCACAGGACCGTCACAACAGCACTCGTGGCCGGCATATGATCTTCTCCAAATCAGTCAATTTCCGAAAAGCCGCACATCTCGCTTCCCGAATAGTCGCTCATGAAAAGCCTCAGCGAGCCGGCAGATTCGGAAGAGACAGAAAGAATGATGCGGGGATCTGTCCTGGGCACTATCGTTCTTGTCATGCCGCCTTTTTTGGACGTGTCGATCAGAAGGGGATGAAAATTCCCCTGTCCTTTTTTCTTGAATTCCGCTTCCTTCCTGGTCCAGCAGCAAAGGAAACCCTCCGTGCTTTCCGGATATATCTTCTTTTCACCGAAAGTGAAAAACCTTTTTCTTATTCCTTCCGCGGCGGAACCGCCTCTTCTTGACTCGAATTCGTCCACAGCCTCCATATCGACGCCTACCGGCTTGCCGGACACAGCTGCCGCCACGAATCCTCCAGCATGCGTAAGAGAGAACTCAAACGACCCGCATGTCCATTTTCCCTGGGGCGTTTTAATGAAAGGTTCTTTTGAGATATCGACAGCCAGAGATCTTTCCGCGGCGAGCTCAAGCAGCTTCCAGTCCGAGTATCTGGCCATTCTCAGCCCGTCGTTCTTCGTTCCGGTTATCTCGGACTCCCGCTCGGCGCAGCTCACGATCCGCCCGGTTCCCGGAGCCGGGATTTCTTCCATGATCCTG
>JAFTCY010000065.1 GCA_017454465.1 Clostridia bacterium | reverse complement strand
GATCGCATCGCTGCCGGAAGCTTCAAGTGCAGAGGAATTTGCCGTCTTGCCCTGAGATTTGACGAAGCGACCCAGTATCAGCTTTACCACTATTGCTACAGAGATCACGACCAGGGAAGCTGCCGAGTGATCAGGCGATGAAGGGTTGATTATACCTTTTATGGATTCTATCAAAGATGTCACGCCGGCGAAAAACACGATGGCGCCCACTATAAGCGCGCTCAGGTATTCTACTCTTCCGTGACCCAGGGGATGTTTCTTGTCCGGGCGTTTTTTTGATATTTTGGCTCCTATGATGGTCACTACTGACGAAAGCGCGTCCGAAAGATTGTTGACTGCATCAAGCACCATGGCAATGGAGTTCGCTATCAGGCCAACGACGGCTTTGAAGCCTGCCAGAAAAACGTTGGTCAGTATTCCAATTATGCTGGTTTTGACGATTATCCTGTCCCGGGAAGCCAGCGGACCGGCTTTTTCTGCCATTTTTTTATCCTCCTGTTACTATGCTTCGGGTTCTTCTTCCATTGACATCTGCGAGCCCTGTGAAGACGCGAATTTCTGCGGATACGGATAGCCGAGGTGCGCATATCCCTCGGGAGTCACAATACGGCCACGGGCCGTTCTGGCCAGAAAACCGATCTGCAGCAGGTATGGTTCGCATACGTCTTCAAGGGTTATCGACTCTTCTCCTATGGTGGCGGCAAGAGCTTCCAGTCCCACCGGACCTCCGCCATAGTACTTGATGATGGTCTCCATCATCTTCTTATCTGTGCTGTCAAGCCCGAGATTGTCAATGTCAAGCCTTTTCAGCGCTTCTTTCGTTATTTTCAGATCCACTTTGCCGTTGCCCTCGACCTGGGCGTAATCCCTGACTCTTTTCAGCAGCCGGTTGGCGATTCTCGGAGTGCCTCTGGACCTTGAAGCAATCTCAGAAGCAGCCTCAGAAGCGATCGGAACATCCAGAATGGAAGCTGAGCGTTTTACAATTGTCGAAAGTTCTTCAGGCGTGTACATGTCAAGACGCATCTGGACGCCGAAACGGTCACGGAGAGGCCTTGAAAGTTGTCCCGCTCTCGTGGTCGCGCCTATGAGGGTGAAATGGGCAAGGGGCAGTCTTATGCTTTTGGCGGAAGGCCCCTTACCTATCATTATGTCCACTTCAAAGTCTTCCATGGCGGGATAGAGTATCTCTTCTATGTTGCGTGACATTCTGTGTATCTCGTCTATGAAGAGGACGTCTCCCTCGCCCAGATTCGAAAGCAGGGCCACCAGGTCTCCGCTCTTGTCGATGGCGGGACCGGAGGTGATCCTCATGTTAACACCCATTTCTGATGCTATTATGGTGGCGAGAGTGGTCTTGCCCAGCCCGGGGGGACCGTACAGCAGCACGTGTTCGATTCCTTCTCCCCTGAGCTTTGCGGCGTTGATCAGGATCCTGAGATTGTCTTTGGCTTTTGACTGGCCCACGTACTCATCCAGAGTCCTGGGCCTCAGTGAGATCTCGTTCTCCCGGTCTTCCTCGGTGAATCCTGAGGATATTATCCTGTTTTCGAAATCAAATTCGCTCGTATCCATTTGTCACCTGTTCTCAGTTTTTGACAAGCACCGCCAGTGCCTGCCTGATTATTTCTTCCACTTCAAGACTGCCGTCCACGAATTTCATGGCAGAGGCGATCTCGGATCTTGAGTATCCCAGAGCGGACAGAGCGCTCTGGACGTCACCCATTTTACCGGAAAGAGGAGCCTGTGAAGCTTTCTGATCCCCTTTTGCCGGAGACGGAGACGTGAGATAGATATTCAGTTTGTCCTTCAGTTCAAGTATGACCCTTGCGGCGGTCTTTGCTCCGATGCCCTGGGCCTGTGATATTGATTTTGCGTCTCCGGCGTATACTGCCTGCGCCAGCGATGAAGGAGTGAAGACCGAGAGTATGGAGATCGCGGCTTTAGGACCGATCCCTGAAACGCCTATGAGGGTCCTGAAGGTGTCAAGCTCATCCCGGCCGGAAAAGCCGAACAGTTCCACAGCGTCTTCTCTCACGACCAGATGTGTGTAGATCCTTACCGGATCACCTGAAAGCCCGAGACCGTCTTCTTCGAAAACGGGCGCGGGAAGCTTTGAAAGGGTGTTGGCTGATACTGTAGCCTTGTATCCGACCCCGGAGCACTCTATCACGGCGTAAGATGCCGTGTAGTTGATCTCCAGTATCCTTCCGAACAGGGTCTCTATCATTTGACAAATCCTCCCGTCTGCTTCTGCAACTGTATTATACTGTGTCTTATGTCCCGGTAACGGGGCATGTCGAGGCGGTGGGTCATTCGGATACGTGTTCCCCGCCGTCCTGTATGTCTTTCTCTGGATTTTTCGATTCTTCCAGGGCTTCCATTATTTCTTCCATGGCGATGGTACTTTTGTCATTGTCTGGCTCAGCGGCTGCCGGTGTGGCGGCAGGACGGTCATAAATGTCCGGGATTTCATGTGATTCAGGTGTTTCACCCGGCGCTGATGACACAGGATCACGTGTCTCCGGGGCTGATGAGAACAGGTCAGCTTCCGGCTTTTCTGCCTGTGCAAGAGCCGCGAACGCTTCATCGCTGAGCGGAAGATCAGGATGGGGAAGATCTTTGTTGAACCAGGATCTGCCTTTTTTCTTCGCAAATATCAGATATACCGCTGCGAGGATGATGAACAGTCCGAGGGATATAAGGGTGATCATCCACCCTGTCCTTATGCACCCCGGTTCATAGCTGAATGTGATCTCATGGTGTCCGGAAGTGATATTGAAAGCTATGAGGCTCTCTTCAAGTACAGCTAATTTCTTAACTTCTTTCCCGTCGACTTTCACTACCCACCCTTCATCGTATGGTATGGTCGTGAACATGAGGCTGTCACCCTCGGGAACGTCGACTGTACCCTTGATGAAACTGTCTTTTTCGGATTCCGCCTGCATCGCTCCGTCAGAGAGAAGTGCCGCGGCCCTGACGAATTCCTCTTCGTCAAAATACCAGAAGTAGCTTACGCCGGACCTTATGTACAGAGAATCTTTCTTCATCTGGAGTTCCAGCTTGACCTTCTCACCGGGCTTGAAAGTCCCGAGTTCCCTTACCGAGAAATCCTTCTGCTCGAAGAATGAACCGGTCTTGACTCCGTTCAGGTACAGGGTGACTTCCCTGGGATATTCGGAAGGGAAGTAAACATAAATGGGCTTTTTCATGTCGACATTCACTGTATACGTCACGGTAGACTTGTCGGATGAGCCGTCGGCCTTCCATCCCTTGTGATCTGATGTGGAGACTGCCCTCACTCCCGATGATTCAGTGGATTCAAGATTAGCCTTTGTCCATACTTTTATGTCTTCACCGGTCATCACCGACAGGAGCCGGTTCATATATGTGAACGGATCCACATATTCATCGTATGATCCGTCAGGCAGCGGGACGAATGGTATATCATAGTATATGGTCTTTTCCTTGACGGAGAACGCGAAGCCCAGGGAATATGGGTTTCTGTAGATGTCCAGGCCGTCTTCAGTCGTGCCGACTTTCTTATAAAGCGACGGGATGTAGCTCATCACGTCTTTTTTGTCGCTTTCGTCAACGATCACGTACTTTATGCCGAATATAGCATCGGACGGTGCTGTTGCGCCCGAGTAGAACGACCAGTGGGAACGGCTTGCATATCCGAACTTCTGAAGAAGTTCTATGACTTTGGCGTTCAGAGTGCTTGTTGAATTGGTCAGACCGTTCAGATCCAGAGCATAGTTGTCATTCTTGTTGCGGTGAACGAGCTTTTCAGCCCTGTAGAATCCGTCGTCTGTCTGCTTCAGCATGTCAGACGCGGCCCTGTATTTGGAAAAGAAGGTTACATATGAGTCTCTCGTAGAATATACAACGTCCTCGTCCAGACCGTACAGCATGAGGATGCCGTTGGCGGTGAGTTCGGCTACCGTCAGGACACACAGCACCACGGAAACCACCCTGCGTCTGAAGGTGCCCGGTCCGGCTCCCGAGTAGGCTGCGCATACCGCGCATATGACCGCAAGAAGTACCAGCTGCGGCCATACAGCACCGAAATCAGGAAGATTGTCGAACCCTATCTTGTCCATGATCACCAGCACCACGCCCCATATTGCCGCGGATATGATAACAGGCTTGAAACCGATCTCTTTCAGGTTTCTGAATGCGTCGACTGCCATTATCAGAACTATACAAACGAACATGAATGAGAACCTGGCATTCAGCCAGTTGGGCCGCTGGAATCCGTGCCATACATAGTCAAGGATATTAAGGTTGAAGCTCAGCACGAAGAACAGGATCACGGAACCGAACCCGATCTTCCGTCTCAGTGATATGCGGTTTGAGAAGAAATACAGAGGAGCCAGTATGAGGGCGGCTGTGCCGCAGAAAATGAAAGGCATTCCTTCCGGCCTGACCGTATCGAATGAGCCGAAAAACGATTTTGAGAGGATGTCGGCATAGTCAAAAAGCTGTTTGGGAGTATAGTCCGGGGTGGAGAAGGTCAGCTTGCCGAATGACAGAGAGTAATAGGTGGGCAGGATTATTATGGCGGCCATGCCTATGGCAAGGGCTGACGAGATCAGTATGGTGCCGGTGGTCCTGAGGAAATGGAGCTTTTTCCCGCCCGGGTTGCGCTCCTCCCGTGTCAGCATGAAATATCTTGCAAAGTACCAGATGATAACGAAGATACACATCATGTACCCGATGTAGAAGTTCGAGATCACAGCGTATGCAAGCACGATGGTGTACATCATGAACTTCCCGCGGCAGATCAGTTCGTCCATGGCGTATATGATCAGCGGGAGGGCGATCAGATTGTCGGTCCACATGTGGTTGTGCTGCATCACTACAGCGAAGGAGCACAGAGCGTACATGGATGAGAACATGATCATGTGGGACAGTTTCATGTTCCTGGTCCTGCGCAGGAAGAACCCGAAAGCCATACCGCAGCATCCGGTCTTGAGGAGCAGTATAAAATGGACAGCCTCGGTTATATTCTCCTTTGGGAAAAGAGCCACGATCAGGGAAAAGGGGCTGGACAGGT
>JAFTCY010000007.1 GCA_017454465.1 Clostridia bacterium | reverse complement strand
CACGCTTACCGAAGCAGGATACGTAGGAGAAGATGTGGAAAACATACTTCTCAGGCTCATCCAGGCAGCAGACTATGATATCGGTCTTGCTGAGACCGGCATCATTTACATTGACGAAATAGACAAGATCTCACGCAGAAGCGAAAACAGATCGATAACCAGAGACGTTTCAGGCGAAGGTGTTCAGCAGGCTTTGCTGAAGATCCTCGAAGGTACTGTGTCCAATGTGCCTCCCCAGGGCGGAAGAAAGCACCCCAATCAGGAATTCATCCAGATAAACACCGAGAACATCCTGTTTATCTGCGGCGGGGCCTTTGATAACCTTGAACAGATAATCGAGCAGCGCAAGGGACAGGCAGGTATCGGCTTCAGCAGCAACATTAAAAAGAAAGCCGAAAAACTCAAAGACGGAATCTTTGCAGATGTCACTGCTCACGATATCGTAAAGTACGGCCTCATTCCTGAGCTTGTGGGCAGGCTGCCTGTGATCGTAGGCCTTGAGAATCTGGACCGTGAAGCTTTGATAAGGATCCTGTCAGAACCTAAAAACTCTCTTGTAAAGCAGTACCGGAAGCTGTTTGAAATGGATGGCGTCGAACTTGAATTTGACAAAGAAGCTCTGGAAGCTGTTGCAGACAGGGCGATAGAGAGAAACACTGGCGCCCGCGGGCTGAGGTCCATTCTCGAAGAAACAATGACCTCGATAATGTTTGACATTCCTTCGCGGACAGATGTTTCAAAGGTCACAGTAACTAAGGAATGCGTCCTCAACGGAGACAAACCTATACTGACACTGAAGGCCGAATAACAATCTGCTCGGTATGGCAATACGCTGTACCGGGCATTCTTTTCTCTCCGGCGCTGTTGACCCTTTTTTCCCATAATACGAGAAGAATTGCATTTTTCTTATTGACAAAGATTTTGTCTGATGATATAATAACCGCTGTCGACGGCAGATATGCCTTCGCATGCGGAAGTGGCGGAACAGGCAGACGCGCACGTTTGAGGGGCGTGTGGGCAACCGTACGGGTTCAAGTCCCGTCTTCCGCATAAAAAACCCGAACTCTTTCACTGAAGTGATGTGTTCGGGTTTTTCTTTGTAAATGATATCAGTTCAACGGGGGGCATTGCCCCCGTTGTCTCTATTCTGTCGCCTTATTTCGGGAAAGCCTCTGTCCAGTGCTCCGCATTGTAGATATCGTTGATCAGATATGTTACGGTGCAGTCATTCTCATCGATCTCAACATATGAAACCTCATGGTTTCCGTTATAGATGATCGGATCACCGATAAGGTATGAGTTGAGATAATCTCCGCTGTACGAATAGTAGTCGCATATGAATTCTATCCTGTCTCCCGCAAGCAGTTCAAGTTCGTTCTTCGCAAGTACCTGGATCTCCTCATCCTGATATACGATACGGGCACCGGCTATATAACCGTCGGGAGTCTCATTGTCGAACACTATCAAGAGTTCCGCTCTCTCGCCATTGAGGAGGACCGGTACTCTGCCTGTAACAGACCATGCATTGCCGTCTGCGGACTGTGACACGAAATAGAACGGTACTACCTGATTGTCGATGGCAAGCCATGTTCCGTCAAACTCAGCCACCAGAGCCCCGTCATCCGTAAATGTATAAGTGTTGTCAAGTCCCAGATCGATGAAGCCTTCGCCGTCATCATAGAATACATTGAGCTGAACATCATGAACCATTCTCCACTGGCTTTCTGTCAGTCTCATGATGTATTTGTCCCCTGACCTCGTCCAGACAAGCTTTGATGCATCCAGCTGGTTATCGGTCAGATATGGTGCCATGGATGTCAGGTCTATTCCCTTTCCGAAGAAGGAAGAAGTATTGCCGGAACTGAGACCTATAAGACTTGAGAAATCACCTCCAAGAAGGGATCCAAGCAAACTGCTCACGTCCCCGGATGAAGCTGTGGACTGTCCGCCGAAGCTTCCGAGAAGCGACCCAAGGGGAGAGGATGCTCCGCTTCCTGCCGCAACCGCCTGACCGGATACTTCAAGGCTGGCGAAAGACTTCAGGCACTGCGTGTAATCGCTGTCCATTCCCAGGTTCTCATAAGCACGGACTGCCGTATTCACGTTGGATGTCTTGTTGTACGGGAAATAGATCGCGAGTCCGTACGCATTGGTAATGGATGACGAAGTCCTGTTATACTTCACCGCATTCAGAAGAGTGGTTGCCAGTGCCTTTGATTCCTTTGTATCCAGGTTGTATGCCAGATGTACAAGGTCGATCTGGTCGATCTTCGTATCCGCTGCAAATTCTCTGGTGTTTGCACGGGCGTCTGACACGGTCTTGTAATCATTGTTCTTGATCATGGAAGCCGTATCTTTGGCAAACGCGCTGAACTTAGCCGGGACTGTTGCACCCAGTTCGGCCAGGTCTACTACTGAAAGCGTGGTCAGCTGTCCTCTGCACTGCTGGTTGCACACTGACACGAAATCATCCGCGATGTTCTTGCCTATTTCAAGAGTGGACATTGAGGGATTCTGGGCAAGGGCGGATACCCAGTTGGTATAATACCAGCCCACGCCGGGTTCGGTTTCTTCTGACGCGATCATATAGTCAGCGTATTTTTCGAGCATCAGGCCGTTTTCAAGAGTAGCCATCAGGCAGGCGTCAAAACCTATAAAATCGAATTTTGTTTTTGTATTCTTCAGAGCGGAATCTATCGCCGCCAGGCTCATCGATCCCGATGATTTGTATTTCTCGTCATATCCGTACCCGGAGATCGAACCGCCGCCGTGATCCCAGAATATAAGGATATTGCGGTTTGACGGATAGTTCTGCGTGCAGTAGTTTATGAACCTTGTCAGCGTAGTTCCTTTTGTCATCGATTCAGAGCCGTCATTTTCGACCAGGCAGCGCAGTTTTCCTTCACCCTCGATCTTGTATATCTGGTTATACTGACTTGAAACGATATTGTTCTTCCACTGTTTGCACCCTCCGGTATAGACCAGAATATCTATCTTATCTGAGAGTGTTGCAGAAGCCATTTCGGAAAGGTCTGATGTTGCCATTCCGCTTCTGGACTCAAGGTCTGTGCCACACATGTATACCATTATCGTAACGCGGTCATTTCTGTTGTTGTATACAGTAGTATACTTGTCTCTTGCCGTTGGGGCCACAGAAGTATTAAGCCGCCCGGTATTTGCAGCCGTGATCCAGCCGCCCGTTGAGGCAGTTGAAGGAGTATTCCCGATAGCGTTTGAGTATCCGCCGAACAGGCCGGATAAAAGGGAACCGATATCCGAGCCCTGGTTGCCTGTGCCCTGAGTATCGATTATCGGAGTGGTGTCAACATTTGTTCCGGTATCAGTGTTTCCGACATCAAGTATATTCCCGATGTCACCGAACGAACACCCGTTTCCGCCGCAGGCGATTCTGGTGATAAGAAACACCGCCGCGATCACGATAATGATTATTATGATCGGACTCTTCCCTATTCCACCACTTCTCTGTACATTCCCGCCGGCTCCCTGAGCCGTATTCTGCTGGGTATTCTGCTGGGAATTGTGCTGCTGAATATT
>JAFTCY010000064.1 GCA_017454465.1 Clostridia bacterium | reverse complement strand
TAATTCAACTGGAGGTACCAAATGAGAAAAGCAACATGCTTGTTAATATCACTTCTTATTGTCGTCGGGCTTGTTCCGGCCGTTTCCATTCCAGGCATGGCAGACGATCCGTTATTCGAACAGATCGAATATGTGGATGCCTCCGGCTCTGTTGCTGTGGAAAGCTGTTATGTACTCGACGGAAGTGAAGAAGTGCTCGATTCTTCCGTTTCATCGTGGTATGCGGTAAGTTCGGGTGTTGTTTTTGGCAAAAGGCTACAGGTCACAGGGACTGTAAACCTTATTTTGGTCGATGACAGTACTGATAACGGAGCAAGTGCCTCCTGCGGAATTACTGTCAGTGAAGGTAATACACTGAAAATCTGGGGTCAAAGCGGTCAAACAGGAATTCTGTTATGCGGACCATTTTGTCCGGGTTCGGCAGGGTTAGGAAGTATTTCAGCGGGGCAGAAATGCGGAACGATCGAAGTCTACGGTGGATCGGTATCGGGGCTTGGAGCATATGATTCAGACGGAATAGCAACTGGCATAGGGTCAGTAATTGGTGGTGATCCTGCAGTCGGAACTGTTACAGGCAGTTTGAAAGTGTACGGCGGCACCGTATATGCGGGAACTGTTTCCTATGATGCTGTTCAGTTGGGAAACTTTCCCGATCCTGATTCTGGTAAAGGCATATGCGTCAATGATCTTACGGTTTATGACGGTGCGGTGGAATCCGACGGTGGGGAATATGGTATTCTGACGAGTGGTGATTTTGTTATAAACGGAGGATCCGTACATTCAGACAGTCATGGAGTCAATGCTGGCGGTATTCTTCAGCTTAACGGCGGACGTCTTTCATCAAACATAAAGGGATCCGCCACGGTGTATGCTGCAGGTGGCATTGTTATCGGAGACAGTGTAGAGTTTAAAACACCGGCCCGCGGACGGCTGAGCGCAGATGGAAAAACGATCCAGAATGCTGACGGTTCCGCTGTGTCAGAGAATATACTGATCATTCCCAAACCTTCATTGAAAAGCTATGCTGTTACCCTCACGGGCCAGATCGGTGTGGATTTTGATGTGCTCCTTTCTAAGGATGATATACAGTTCTACTCCGACAGTTATATGGAATTCAGAATAAATGAAGAGACATTCTCGTCTGTGAGTTTTGATAATGCAGTAGTCAGAGACCAAGAAAAAGGAATTTACAGATTCACCTGTTATGTTTCATCGGTGCAGATGGCTGAGACCATAACACCGGTCTTCCACTACGCGGACGGCAGGACAGTTGAGTTTGCCAGCCGCTCGGTTGCTAACTACGTAAGGGACGTTACGAATGATCCGGGAACGTATTCTTTAACTGCCATTAACCTGTGCAAGGCTCTGTCCGACTATGGGTATTACATAACCCCGTTCATTCAGAAAGACGGTTTAGGTGTTCCCGATGACGTTCATATGATCGAAGGCAGTTACAGAGAAATGAATGATGCCGATATTGCAACAGCAAGGTCAGGCGTTGAGGCATACAAGCTCACAAAATCCGGTTCCACCGGCGTCATCTCTAACGGCACCTACGCTCTGCTCCTTGGCTCCGAGACAACAATCAGGCTGAAGTTTACTGCAGAGTCCGTTGATACCATCTCAGTGAAGCTGGGCACAACGGAACTGCCAGTTGAAAGAGTAGAGATATCGAATGAAGGCATGAACTACACCCTGAAGATAAAGAACATCAACGCAGCGCAGCTGGCTGACATGTATACGGTGACAGTTGCTGATGATGACGGAAATGAGGCGATGATCAAAGTAAGCGCTCTCTCATATGCCGACACGATCTTCAAAAGCGGCAAATTCGGCAATGATTCAATCGCAGTAGAAGCAATGGCATCCCTGTATTACTACTATCTGGCTGCTGCTGCTTATTTGAGCAACTGATAGGAGGCGGGATATTGAAAGAGTATATCGTTCCTGAGATTGAAGTGATATTCCTGGAAGGCAACGATGTTATAACCCAGAGCGGGCCCTGGACACCGGATATGCCAGCAGGTAATGAAGAAAACAATAAACCCTGACCGGGGAAAGCGATCGATGCGGCATATGGAAAAGGCCATGTGCCGCATTTTTTCTAGTGAAGAAGATTTTTCATGAACATGAAAATGAAGATATTCGATATAAATTTGTTGACAGCGGGATCCCGTAGCTCTGCTCCAACGGTATTACAGCGGGCTCCCGGGATGATTAAGGCAAGGAATACTGAACCAAAAGACTAAAATGGCAACATGGAAACAGGCAGGTATGCTTGAGCAGGTATATCTGCTTTTTTCGATTTAAAAAACTGTTTTTATCTTGCGGGAAAGAGGTTTTTCCTGTATACTGTCTCTGTCAGGAAAAGTGATTATTTCTATTTGGGGGCATGTATGAAAAAAAGCAAGATCAGGCTCACGTTCAACGCACCGGTGGTCCTCGGGTTTGCCGCTCTGTGCCTGGTCGCCCTTATAATCGGCCTTATAACCAAGGGACGCAGCACGCATCTGCTTTTTTCCACATACCGCGCTTCGCTGCTCGATCCCCTGACGTACATCAGGTTCTTCGCCCATGTCATAGGGCACTCGGGATGGGAGCATTTTCTGGGCAACATGGCATATATCCTGCTGCTCGGTCCCATGCTTGAGGAAAAGTACGGATCGGTAAGGCTCCTTATCGTTATGGCGGTCTGCGCCCTGATAACAGGAGTCGTAAATTTCATCATATTCCCGAATATCTCGCTGTGCGGAGCCTCAGGCATAGTCTTCGCGTTCATACTCATGACGTCCGTGACAAGCTTCAGGGAAGGCGAGATCCCAATTACCTTCATCCTCGTGGCTCTCATCTACCTGGGTCAGCAGATCTATCAGGGTATTTTCGTAAAAGACAACATATCCAACCTGTCCCACATAATCGGCGGGATAGTGGGAGGAGCCGCGGGATACCTGCTCAACAGGAATCCGGCAAAGAGAGAGACAAGGTAACGCTTTGCAACGAACAAATACCGGGAGGTTTAACATATGAAGAAGATCCTATCCTTTATTCTGGCGGTCCTGCTGTCAGCGGGGATCCTTGCAACAGGCGCCTTTGCGGCCGGGGACGGTATATCGTCCTGGGCGGAAAAAGAGGTCAATGCGGCTTCAGCCGCAGGGATTGTGCCTGACAGCCTTATGAAGAATTTCACCTCGCCTGTCACAAGAGGACAGGTGGCAGGCATGTTCGTAAGGCTCATAGAGAAATCGTATGATCAGCCGATGCAGGATATACTTGCCGCCAAGGGCGTTTCGGTGAACGAGGGAGTTTTCTCCGACACCACTGACATCAATGTGTTTTACGCCAATGCCCTCGGTATCATCAACGGAACCGGGCAGGGAAAATTCTCTCCGGACGGCACTTTAAAGAGAGCCCAGATAGCCGCGATAATCAACCGTGCGGCTAAGGTCATGGGAATAGCAACCGAAGGGTACACTCACGAATTCACGGACATTACGGAAAATTACTCATGGGCAGATCCCGAACTGGGATGGCCTGTGCACGCAGGTGTAATAAACGGTGTCGGCAACAACAGATTCAGCCCGGGCGGAGATCTGACGACAGAGCAGGCAATAGTGATAACATACCGGGCGCTGAGGGCGCTTACGGAAGGCCGTTCCTATGCTGACGGTATAAGCCCTCTGTTCAGAGGCGCTATGGACGTGTGCGACAGATACTTCAAGGCTGCTGCGGAATATCACGAAGCCCTGCTCAGCGGTGAAACCGAAAAGGCCGCTGAGCTGGAGAAGTCCGTGGATGCACTTATCAGTCTTATGGATGCCCGTCTCACGACAATAGACGGATATATGATGACAAGCGATGAAGAGACTATGTATATCGAGACGACGATCCTCGGCATCGCCGCTCTCAGGGAATCGGAGATCAAGTTCGGAGGCCCCTCGGACGGCAGTGAGATCAGGGAAGACTTCAAGCAGACAATGGAGGATTATGTGACCATGCTTGAAGGGTACTATGATTACTTTGACTCCGTAAGGGACGGCTCCGGTGACACCGCAAAGTTCTCGGAATATTTCGGTATATTCGGAGTCCTCAACAGCCAGTTCAGCACTCTGAAGCCTCAGACAAAAGCAGAGGCTGACCTTAATCTGGAGACTCTTACAAAGATCAGAACCATGATCGAAGAGCATAACTAATAAAACCAAAAAAAGCAAAACATAAACTCGGAGGACAATATGATCAAACTTACACCGCCCATGGGATGGAATTCCTGGAACACATTCGGATC
>JAFTCY010000006.1 GCA_017454465.1 Clostridia bacterium | reverse complement strand
TGCTGAAGGTCCTTTCCGACAACTACAGCATGAAAAACACCTCCGTGTTCGTATTCGACCTTGCCAAAGTATACATTCCCAGATCAAGGGACGAGCTTCCGGACGAGCCCTCAAGGCTTGCCATAGGTTTCATCGGCAGGGACGGGTTCTATAAAATGAAGGGCTATATCGAAGCGGTCCTGAACATTGCCGGCACGGAAGACGTTTCGTTCCGCTCGGTGTCTGACGAGCCCACGTTCCATCCCGGCAGATGCGCCGAGATACTTGCCGGCGGAAGAAAACTGGGCGTGTTCGGCGAGATACATCCTGAGGTAGCCGAGACATACGGCATCTCCCCCGCCGCCTATGTGGCTGAAATAGACGGTGATCTTCTGTTCGATACCCGCCGCACCGTAGTTGAATACAGGCAGATACCAAAGCACCCGGCTGTCGAGAGAGACTTCTCGTTCGTATGCGACGAGGAGATCGAAGCCGCGTCCGTGGCTTCTGTCATAAGGAATTCCAGCAGGCTTGTGGAAAGCGTGGAACTCTTCGACGTTTACAGAGGCCCGCAGGTGGGCGAAAACAGGAAGAGCATGTCATACAGCGTGATGCTCCGCTCAAAGGACCATACCCTCAATGACGAGGAGGCCAACGGCGCTGTCAGCTCCATACTCAGGAACCTGGAAAAGGAACTCAATATAAAGCTCAGATAAGCTCATACAGAAGAAATACAACAAAACAAGAAAGGAAACGGACGAAAATGAAAACAACATATCCGATCGAGATCGCAGGGCTTCACAGAGAACTTCCCATCTGCAGACTTACTGACGATCTGTCCATTGCGGGATTCGTGATCTTCGGCGACCCGGAGATCTGCACGGCATCCGCGGCGGAACTGCTGAAACTCGCTCCTGATTACGATTATATAATCACAGCCGAATCGAAAGGCATCCCACTTGCCCATGAAATGGCCCGCCTCGCGGGGAACCAGAAATACTTCGTCGTGAGGAAGAAGGAAAAAGCCTACATGAAGGAAGTATTCGAGGTGAAGGTCCATTCCATCACCACAAAAGGCGTTCAGAGCCTGTTTCTGGACGGCTCGGATGCCAAGCTCATAAAAGGTTCCAGAATGCTGATCGTGGACGACGTCATATCCACGGGAGAGTCTCTCCGGGCCATCGAAGAGCTGGTGAACGCGGCAGGCGGCATCATCGTGGGAAAAATGACGATCCTTGCCGAGGGCGACGCCCAGATAAGAGACGACATAGTCTATCTCCAGAAGCTTCCCCTTTTCGACGCGGAAGGAGAGATACTCGAAGGTACCCTTCACACTGAAAGAAACAAATATAGTTCGTTATCCAAAGAAACGGAGACCCGGTAAAAATGGAAAGCAATACCACCCGCGGCGGAATCTCGATCGAGCTGGAACACATATTCCCGATAATCAAAAAATGGCTCTACTCTGAAAAGGAGATATTCCTTCGCGAAATAGTTTCAAACGCATGCGACGCCATCACAAAACTGCGCAGGCTCGTTTCCCTCGGCGAGGCCGGCGGCATAGAGCTGGGAGAACAGAAGATCCGCGTGATCCTGGATGAAAAAGCCTCCACCATCACCGTTACCGACACCGGTATCGGCATGACAGAGGAGGAACTTAAAAAGTACATATGCCAGATAGCCCTTTCAGGGGCTCTCGACTTCATCCAGAAGTATGAGGGGACCGAGGCAGATCCCCAGCAGAACGGGATAATCGGGCATTTCGGGCTGGGATTCTACTCCTCGTTCATGGTCAGCGACACGGTGGACGTCATAACGAGATCCTATACCGGCTCACCTGTGATAAAATGGACATGCACCGACGAAGGAAACTATGAGATCACGCCGGACTATGACGACGAGGAAGGCCTTGTGGGCAGCTTCGGCACCGCTGTAGTGATGCATATAAACGATGAGGGAAAGGAATTCCTGAGTCCGTGGAAACTCAGGGACGTTCTGGAAAAGTACTGTGCCTTCATGCCGGAGGAGATCTACTTCGAGGAAGCGGGGAAAGAGGAAGAGAAAAAGGACAAAAAGGACAAGGACAAAGAGCCTGAAGCTCCGAAGCCCGTCAACGACACCCATCCCCTGTGGCTCAAGAACCCCTCTGACTGCACCGACGAGGAATACAAGGAGTTTTACAGGAAAGTTTTCAAGGACTGGAAGGAGCCTCTGTTCCATATCCATCTGAAAGCGGATTACCCGCTGAACTTCAAGGGGATCCTGTACTTCCCCAGGATCGGCAGCGAGTTCGAGAGCCTGGAAGGACAGGTAAAACTGTATTACAACCAGGTCTTCGTGGCTGACAATATCAAGGAAGTCATTCCCGAGTACCTCCTTATGCTGAAAGGCGTTCTGGACTGTCCCGAACTCCCGCTGAACGTTTCCAGGAGCTATCTGCAGAACAGCGGATACGTCTCAAAGATCTCCGCGCATATAACCAAGAAAGTGGCGGACAAGCTGAACTCCATGTTCACGCAGGACAGAAAGAGCTACGAGGGGATCTGGAGAGACCTGAAGACCTTCGTGGAATACGGCTGTCTCCGGGATCAGAAATTCTATGACCGGGTAAAGGACACCATACTTCTCGAGCAGACCGGCGGCGAGTTCAAGACCATAGACGAATACCTTGAGTCAGCGAAGGAAAAGCACGAGAACAAGATCTATTACGCCAATGACAAAGTCGCCCAGTCCGGATATATCCGGATGTTCAACGACCAGGGCATCGACATCGTGCTTCTCGACAGGATAATCGATTCTCAGTTCATCAACGTGATCGAGCAGAACAGAGAAGGCGTGAAGTTCGTGCGGGTCGACTCGGAGATCGCGGATGACCTCAAGGGCGACGGAGAGATAAAGGAACTGCCAAAAGTGGCGGAACTCCTGAAGAAAGTGGCCGGAGAAAAGCTCACCGTCAAGTTCGACCGGCTCAAGGACGAGAAGATCCCGGCTATCCTGAACGTCTCCGAGGAAGGACGCAGGATGAATGACATGATGGCCATGTACAGAATGGACGGAATGCCGCTGGATGAGACCCTGATCATGAACCTGTCGTCACCGCTGACCGGCAAGCTCGCGGACGAGATAGAAAACGGCCGTGAAGAGGCCGCCGAGACCATGGCTCGCCAGATCTACAGGCTGGCCGCCCTGTCACAGCGGCAGCTGACTTCCGAAGAGCTTGTGGACTTCCTCAGCGACAGCTACAAGATCCTCGGTATGATCAACTGATCAGCGGATAAGAAATCACAGGTGGTGTTATATGGAACAGTATATCCAGAGATATATCGACTGGCTCACCTCAGACTATATCGACGAGGGCACCAGAGCCGAACTCAGATCCATAAAAGACGATGAGAATGAAATAAAGACCAGGTTCCTTTCCTATATGGAATTCGGAACAGGCGGGCTCAGGTCAAAAATGTGCGCCGGATGCGGCATGATGAACATCTACACCGTAGCCCACGCCACAGCGGCCGCGGCCATGGCCGTGCTGGAATCATTCCCGGACGCCAGGGAAAGAGGAGTCATTATAGGCTACGACTGCCGGAACAACTCCGCGGCTTTTGCCAGGAGATGCGCTGAGGTCATGACTTCCTACGGCATAAAAGTGTATCTTTTCGACGAGCTGCGCCCGACTCCCATGCTGTCCTTCGGAGTAAGGCATTTCGGCTGCGCGGCAGGCATCAATATCACAGCTTCCCACAATCCCGCGGCCTACAACGGGTATAAGTTCTACTGGGAGGACGGAGCCCAGCCCACTTCCCAGACAGCCGACAAAGTCGCCGCCCACATGCACACAATGGATATATTCAGCGTTCCCGGGCCGGACAAGGCTGATGAGTCCCTCATCACCATGGTGGGCAGGGATTTCGACGAGCTCTTTATAAAGAACGTCATGGCGGAGGGAGTATATCCCGATATAATAAAGAAAGCCGCAGACAGCCTGAAGGTCGTATACACTCCCCTTTTCGGCTGCGGATACAGGATAGTCCCGGACGTGCTTGGGAGAGCGGGTGTGACGCACCTTTTCACAGTTGACTCCCAGATGACGCCGAACGGCGATTTCCCGGGTCTTCCCAAACCCAACCCGGAATATCCGGCCGCTTTTGGGGAAAGCATCAAAGTCGCGGAAAAGGTCGGCTCAGACATCATCATAGCGAACGACCCCGACGCCGACAGGATCGGCGTCATGGCACGGGACAGATCAGGAGAATTCAAATGCATCACCGGCAACCAGATGGGCTCTCTTCTCCTGGATTACATATTCACTGCCCTTGAGGAAAAGGGAAAAATGCCGGAAAAGCCCTTTGCCGTAAAGACTATCGTGACCAGCGAGATGGCGACCGCGATATGCAGAAAGCACAATGTGGAGCTTGACAACTGCCTGACCGGCTTCAAGAACATCGCAGAAGCCGTGGCAAAGCATGAGAGCACTGACAATGCCTCGTTCCTTCTCGGATATGAGGAAAGCTACGGATATATGAAGGGGTCCTATGCCCGTGACAAGGACGGTGTGGTCGCCGCCATGCTGATCTGTGAAATGGCAGCGTACTATTCCCTCCGGGGCATGACCCTCATCGACGCCATGGGCGAGCTGTATGAGAAATACGGCTGCTATACGGAGTATTCCGCCGAGATCTATATGGAAGGGCTGGACGGTAAGGACAAGATCGCTGCGATGATGGAAAAGCTCAGGAACATGGTCCCCGAGACCCTTGCCGGAAGCCGCGTCGTTAATGTCAGGGACTACCTTGCCCAGACATCAAGGAACATATTGACAGGAGAAGTCACGGGGACCGGGCTTGCCTCCTCCAACGTTATGTACTACCTTGCGGAAAACGGCTGCGTCGTTGTGGCCCGTCCCTCAGGGACAGAGCCCAAGATCAAATTCTACATCCTGGCCAACGGAAAAGATCTGGATTCGGCTTCCGCCAATGCCAGGTCCTGCACCAACACTCTCGAAGACATGCTGGGGCTCCCCCACGATTCACTGAAAAAATAAAGGATAAGCGCGTGCTCCGCACGCGCTTTTTGGAGGAATAATGAGTTTTGCCGACAGACCGGATACCGACAGGCCGGTATTTATTGCGAAATGCGATTCATACGATCCTGATACCCTTGATTCTGTCATCAACAGCGCCTTCGACTCCATCGGAATAGGGCCGGAAGAGCTTGCCGGAAAAAAGGTAATGATCAAGCCGAACCTTATACTGGGCAAAAAGCCCGAACTTGCGGTCACGACACACCCTAACTTTCTTGAAGCTTGCGCCAAAGCGGCAAAACTCAGGGGAGCGGAAAAAGTGACAGTCGCGGAGTCTCCCGGAGGCCCGTACAATGCCATTTCATTCTCAGCGGTGTGCAAGGCCTGCGGCATCGCATCCAGCCCGTGGTATGACCTGAATTCCGACTTCGGTTTCTCCCAGGTCGCGACAGAAGGCAGGATCCTGAAAAACTCGACCTTCATCACGCCCTTTTTCGAATCAGACGTCATCATAGACCTGTGCAAACTGAAGACCCATTCGCTGACGAAGATGACCTGTGCCTCGAAAAACCTTTTCGGCCTGGTGCCCGGCGTTGACAAGTTCGGGTTTCACGCCACGTTCCCTGACATGAAGGATTTCTCTGCCATGCTGGCTGATCTGGCAAACTACGTCTGCTCCAGAAAGAAGGTCATCGCGGTCTGCGACGCCATACTGTCCCACGAAGGCAACGGTCCCTCCCAGGGATCCCCCAGGTTCACGGGATACGTGCTTGCGTCCCGGTCCGTCTTCTCCCTGGACGTCGTGGCTGAACATATGCTGAAGATGGACGGAGAAGTCCTTTATCTCGACGCCGCCAGAGAACTGGGGCTCACAAAAAGGCAGTTTGACGATATCGAGATCATCGGAAGTGAGCCCGTGCCCTGTTTTGATTTCAAACGTCCTGACTCGGATTCACTGAGCACCATCAAGAACCTGTCCTCCATCATGGACGGCAAGTTCATCAAACTTATGGAAGTGAGGCCAAAAGTCAACAGAAGCAAGTGCGTGGGCTGCGGAAAGTGCGCCGCTTCGTGCCCGAGAAAAACCATCAAGATGACAGGCCGGAAAAAGAAAAAAGCAAAGATCATACATAAAAACTGCATCAAGTGCTACTGCTGCCAGGAACTGTGTCCCGCAGGAGCGGTATTCGCCAAGAGGAATCCCATTCTGAGAGTGATCCATTAAGGAGGCGCATTTATGAAGGCAGTGTCAAAAGAGGCATACGCGAAGATAAACCTTTACCTCAAGGTCGCGAACAAAAGGAGCGACGGGTACCATAACATAGCGAGCATCATGCAGCAGATCGATCTTTCCGATACGGTCACAGTCTCAGTTTCAAAGGGAGACGGCAGCATAGATATCACCTGCACCGACCCGGAGGTCCCCTGTGACGGCACGAATATCGCCGCCAGATGCGCTCGGGCTTTCCTCGGCAGACTGGGAAAGAATGATGTATCCGTCAGGATCGGTATCTTTAAAAGGATCCCGGTCTCCGGCGGTCTGGCCGGAGGCTCATCTGACGGAGCGGCTGTCCTCAGCGCTCTCAATGAGATCACGGGCAACCCGTTTGCGGAAAATGATCTTAAGGCGATCGGTGCAGGAATAGGAGCCGACATTCCCTTCTGTCTCACCGGAGGCACCTGCGAATGCTACGGCATAGGGGACAGCATCTCGGAAATAAACACATACGCGGTCCCCTCCTATTCAGTGCTTCTGGTCAGTCCCGGAGGCAGTGTGCCCACGCCGGATGCATACAGAATGATAGATGAATACATACTCACACGTCCGAAATATGAAGGCACCATACCGGACATACTGGATGACATCTACGACGGAAAGATACCCTGCAGATATCTTCAGAATGATTTTGAGAACGTTATCCTTCCCACACGGCCCGATATCGCCGGACTGAAGCGGGAGCTTCTGGATACGGGGGCCGCGGCAGCCATGATGAGCGGAAGCGGTCCTACCCTTTTCGGTATATTCAGAAGGCACGGAGACGCCGCCGCGGCGTCGGAGAAACTGAAGGAAAAAGGTATCAGATCCTGGGTCTGCAAGCCGGTCCTGAAATTCTGAAAATGCAGGTTTCACAAAACAAATATTCATATTTATTCATTTTTTGTGTAATCACAAGATATTATATGCATTATTTAGAATATTGCGTGTTTTTTATTGCATTTTTATTCAGCATGTGATATATTATGTGCGAATTTTTTATGGAGGTCATAACCATGAGTTACCTAAATGATGTCCTTGGTCAAATTGAGAAGAAATACTCGTATCAGCCGGAATTCCTTCAGGCGGTGAAGGAAGTTTTCGAATCACTGGAAAAAGTAATAACGAAGAACGAAAAACTCTACGAAGACAACGCGATCCTGGAACGCATAACCGAGCCTGACCGCCAGATCCAGTTCAGGGTCCCGTGGGTGGACGATACCGGAAAGATAAGGATCAACACCGGTTACCGCGTACAGTTCAACAACTCCATCGGCCCCTACAAGGGCGGTCTCAGGCTCCATCCGTCAGTTAACCTGTCCGTCATCAAGTTCCTGGGATTTGAACAGGTCTTCAAGAACTCCCTGACCTCCCTTCCCATGGGCGGCGCAAAAGGAGGTTCCGACTTTGATCCCAAGGGCAAGAGCCCGAGAGAGATAATGAACTTCTGCCAGAGCTTCATGACCGAGCTTTATAAATATGTCGGCAAGGACATGGATGTTCCCGCCGGTGACATAGGCGTCGGCGCCAGGGAAATAGGTTATATGTTCGGCCAGTATAAGAGAATGACAGGTCTCTTTGAAGGCGTTCTCACAGGCAAGGGACTCTCATACGGCGGATCCCTGACCCGTAAGGAAGCTACCGGATACGGACTCCTTTACTTCACTGACGAGCTCCTCAAAGCCAACGGCAAGGGAATCGACGGCAAAAAAGTCGCCATCTCCGGTGCCGGAAATGTGGCGATCTATGCGGCTGAAAAGGCTACGCAGCTCGGCGGCAAAGTCGTCACGCTCAGCGACTCAACAGGCTGGATATATGACAAAAACGGAATAGACCTCGATCTTGTCAAGGAGATCAAGGAAGTGCGCCGCGGAAGGATCTCTGAGTACAAAAACGCAAAGTCCGACTGTGAATACCATGAAGGAAAAGGCGTATGGTCAGTTCCGGTAGACATTGCTCTACCCTGCGCCACACAGAATGAACTGCTGATCGATGACGCGAAAGAACTGGTCAAGAACGGCGTTCAGTGTGTATGTGAAGGTGCCAATATGCCTACCAGCATAGACGCAACAAAGTATCTGCAGGCAAACGGAGTTCTGTTTGCTCCCGGAAAGGCTTCCAACGCGGGCGGAGTCGCGACAAGCGGTCTTGAGATGTCACAGAACAGCGAAAGACTCAGCTGGACATTCGAGGAGGTCGATTCCAAGCTGAAATCCATAATGGCCGGAATCTACAAGAACTGCGAGAGCGCAGCCGAGGAATACGGTCTGAAGGGCAACTATGTGGCCGGCGCGAATATTGCCGGATTCACAAAGGTCGTTGACGCGATGCTTGCGCACGGCGCATGCTGATATTTCCCGTATTCTGTCTCAGAAACTGATATCTTTGTTAACGGTACAGGCTTCTTAAAAAAGCAGCCATCTAAAGCGAAATACGATCCCCGGACAGGTCAATGCTGAAATAAGCACAGATTTATGTCCGGGGATCTTTCGTGTTTTGAAACAGATTGGCGGGCCGGGTATTCACAGGCTCTTCTGAACATCCCGTGCACAAATGATGCCGGGACATATGCAGAACTGTTTTTTTTCGTATCTTGATTCTCCTCTCCCCTGATCCCGCGCTGCCAGCGGTCAGTGAATGCGCGTCAGCACGGAAGCAGTTGCTGTCATCTCATCATCTTAAGGTTCTCCAGCGCAGACCTGTTTCTGCCCGTTATCATTTCCAGCTTTTTACATGTGTCCATTTCGGGACAGTTCCCGCATGTTTCAAAAGGCTTGTCTGCGACACATT
>JAFTCY010000063.1 GCA_017454465.1 Clostridia bacterium | reverse complement strand
GAGCCCCTTCGCGGCGGACCGCGGACACATACACCACAGGCTCATAGACATGGGATTCACCCAGAAGGAATCCGTGAAGATCCTGTATTCGGTATGCGGCATAATGGGACTTGTGGCTGTGTGCTTCACCGACATCCTTCCGGAGTCCTCGAGGCTCATACGCACCATAGCTGTCATGCTTATCGCCGTATTCATATTCATCGTCAACTACATCATACTGAAGAGCCCCTACGGAAGAAAGCACTCCGGTATCTCTGACGAGGAGATGAGTACCGAAGAGTATCTCAAAGAGCTTGACGAGAAACACGCGGAAAAGATAAAAGAGCACAATTCCGGAGAAATAGAACAGCAGGAAGAGAACGCCAAAGAAGGGGAGGATCACTCAGTCTGATCCCTTTTCCAGGAGGTTTTGCATGGATAAAAAGAAAAGGACAAGACCGCCGGTATACCTGACAGTAATGTGGTCGGTTATCGGGCTTGCCGTGCTTGCCTCATTCTTCGTCATGGTTTTTTTCAGCGTAAAGGCTATTGCCGGATCCCGGGAAAACACCGGTAACGCAGACAGCAGAAAGTATACTGTGCCGGAGATCCTGCCGAGAGATAACTACCCCGGGGACGCGGTGTACATCGACCCGGATACGGCTGACCTTACCTCTCTTATAGATGTGCATTCATCCTATTCGGCTGAGATCATATGCGCGAACCTCAGCGAAGGGGAACTGAACTATGATATTTTCAGCTTAAGCCGCCGGGGTAAGGCACTGAAAGCCTCGTCTCCGACCAAGACCGTGGAATTTGACGGCTCGCTGCTTTCCGTGAAGACTGAACTGTATTCCTACACAGTTCCGGGGACGGAAAAGGATTTCTACCTTGAACTGGGAGCGGCCTCGCTTGAAGACGTGCTGAGCCTGTCGGCGGGAGAAGACGCCGCGACGGAACTTTCCCTCAACGAAAAGATCATCATAGTCAACGCTTTTGACCGGGACCGCGGAATAAACCATTATTACGAGATATCCCTTGAGACCGGGCTTGTGACATACGAGATACATTACCTGAACGGTGTGGTGTACAAGCTCACCAGGATCCAGAATGTCAATGTTTTTGAAAACTGATCCGTTTGCTGGAGGCAGATATGAACGAAACCAAAAGAAAACTAGGAGCGCTTGATATTTTCATCATCGTGATCGCAGTTTTGCTGATCGCAGGAATAGGTGTCAGATTCTTTCTGACCAGGAATTCCAACGTGAACGAAAAAACAGATCTTGAAGAGTACATAGTCTCATTCAAGATCATGGATATACGCGACACGTCAGCCCAGAACTATTTCAATCCTGGCACAAACTTCTATGTCGACCAGGACGGATCCTTCTTCGGAACTCTGCAGGAAGGCCTGAGGGTCAGCGACGCAAAGCGGTACTATTATCTCGACAGCGGCGAAGTCATCACCTCCCTGAACAACGCTACCGGAGATCTTTACAGAGTCGACGTGGAGGGAAGCTTTAAAGTGTCAGGCATCACAGCCGCGGACGGGAAATTCCTTCTGAACGGGAACACATATATTGCCGAGAATAAGGAAGTGAAGGTATACAGCAAGTATCTGTCAGTCATGCTCCTGATCACTTCCGTTACAAAAGCATGATGAAATATAAAGGAAACAGAGGGCTGTATAAAGACCCGGAAAAAGAAACCGGGGCATTTGCGAGGTCCTCTTAAGGACAGTTGCAAAGGGAGGGCGGTGTAATCCGTTTGCTGCAATGATGGCAGACGCATTCTCTGAAAACATCAGTGAATGCCTGGATGCGGGAATGAATGGACATATTGCAAAGCCCGTCGATATTAAACTTGTTATTAAAGAGATTTCGGAGAATCAAGGAAGGAAAAGGGTAATTATGAAAAAGATAATGTGTATGTTTTTGGCAGTGTTGATGATCCTGGGACTGGCTGCATGCGGTTCTGAGAAGCAAGCGACGGCTATGGCACTTTAAAGCAATAACCTACCTTTATCAAATTTTCTTTAATCTGTTCCATATACCGACATGGGGCGTCGCGGTCGGATTGGTTTTCCGCTTCTCATGGGGCACGCAGATCCTGTTATACTTCCTGAACGTGATACTGGCGGTCTGGCAGGAGCCTGAGGAGCGCACGGTCTTATCTGTCCTCCTTATCCCGGTCCTTCTTTTCGGCTACTCCAAACTCTGGATCGTGGCCATCACCAACGCGGTCATAAAGATGACCGGCGACGCGATCCACCGCCGAGAAGCCTCGTGGGACAAGACGGTGCTTGTTGCGGAGGCGGTCAGTACTGGATCTGCGGGACAGGAAAAAAAGCAGTGAATGCGTCAAAAAGCAGCGCAAAAGCCGGCCGCCTTTGGCGGAAAGAAGATCCGGCGCTGAGTTTTGCTCACGATGCCGGGATCCGGTATCCGCTTCCGGTTTTCCGGAACGCCCTATGATTTCTCCGGGTTTGACGCAAAAAAATTGCACGGACAAGCAGTTTGCCTGTCCGTGCGTTTTTTTCAGAACGCATATACGGGATGGGAAAAGTCCGTGGAAAGAAACTTTTCCATCGACCGCCTGAAATCAGGGTCAAGACCGGAAAGCCTCATCGCCGTTCCTTCTCCGGATATCACAAGAGGATCAATGTATCTTTTCTTTGCCGAAATCACTCTGCCTGCCCCGTAAACAGGAATATCGGTCAGAGTACTGAGGCATCTGTATCTTTTCCACATGTCTGAGGTCTCGGGATCCGACATGAGTTTGCGGATCACTTCCGTTTCGGTGGTGTAGAGATCGGCCCTTTTGATCACTTTTTTTTCGATGGCAAGAGCGATCACCTCGGAGAGCCGCTGCATGGAATACCTGTCCTCGTCCCGTACGTAGATGGCAGAGCATTTCAGGGCGCAGCTGCCGAACGCCTTTGCAGCATCGAAGGACCTGAAGGCAAGCTCCGGCTTCCCGCAGGCGGAGGATACCGTGATATCCCCGAACAGTTCTTTTACGCTGCCCGTTTCCATGAAACCGAAGTTTACGAAATTGCTCAGGGTGTACTCGAGCCTGTCCGCAGACAGGCCGGGAGGGTCGTTGTCAGCGATGGGGTATATGTGGTAGTCGCACACCGAATCGGGCTCAATGCCAAAGGATCTCAGGTGCGCCGATATGGTCTCCGAGGACTTTATGATCTCAGCCGTTTCCAGTTCAGTGCTCTCCTGCCTGTCGTAGTCTCCGTTCAGAAAGTCTATCGTGTGCGAGAACACCGGAGTGGATATGTCATGGAGCAGCGCGGCTATCGCCTGCACGGGATCTTCCGTGAACCTGTAGGTGATAAGAGCCGTTCCCAGGCTGTGGCGGTAACGGCTGTATTTGTCAAGATTTTTGAAAATGGGGAAACCCGTGTATTCGCATCCGCAGTGCATGCCCACGTCATCCAGACGGACGAGTTCGGGTATGCCCAGAAGCCCGGATACGGACAGGGGAAGATCCTCCGTGGGATAATAAAACAGATCTTTCATTTGGTTCGTTCACCTTTTGACGTCAAAAGCGCTGAGCATCGTTATGAATCCAAGGTAGGTCTCTTCGGTGCACCGGTCTCCGCTTCCGCAGATCCAGCGTTCACCGTATTTCTTTCTTAAGGACCTGATCCTTTTCAGAATATCATTGGGCTGCGTGCTGTTGAGGTATTCCAGTCCGAGACCGCCCGCGATGATGATCCGGTCTGAACAGTCCTCAAGGTAACGCTCGCAGTCAGACTGGGCAAGGTAGATGTCGAACCCGGCTTCTATGGCCTGCCCGATATCGCCGTAGATCTTTACGTTGATGCATTCTTCCTCTTTCAGGTAGGGGGCGTCGGTATTGGAGCATATCACGTGGCACTGGTCAAGGAAAGTTCTGTCTTTTTCATGGTCCTTCGTTACACCGAGGGTATACCGGCCGCAGGCATAATACAGGCCGCTGAGACTGTCAGCGAAAAGCCTGTCTCTTTTTCTCAGGTTGGCGTACACGATCTCGGTTCCGATCCTTTCAGAGAACGAGGACATCGCTTCGTAATACCGCCTCGGGTCGTTCCAGATGTGGGATCCCCGGCGGAATATTATATGTTCCATGAGCACTTTTGAGCAGAGGGGCTCAAAGGGGGACTGAAGGAGCAATCCCAGTATCTTTTCTCTGTCGAAAGCCGGCCTGGTCATTTCAGGTCACCCAGGGCGAAATCAAGGAATTCAGGCAGGGTCCTGTCCCAGAACAGCCAGTCGTGGCCTCCCTCTGATTCGGAATATGTGTAGCAGAACGGATCGTTTTCAAAGGATGTAAAGAAGTCTCTCGTTCTTCTGGCGTGCTCAAGCATTTTGTCACCGGTACCCACAGCGTGATAGATCCGCGGCGCCGGACCGCCTTCTTCGGCGATCTTTTTCGCGTTGCCTGTCACGTCTTCTTCAGACCCCCGGATCTGACGCCTGTCATACCGCATGAAAGCGTATCTGTCTTTCTCGGGATCGAGGCCCTCGGTTTCAAGAGGTGGAAGCCTGAAGGAAAGACCGCCTGATAGACATCCGCAGGCGCCGTATCTTTCAGGTCTGGACAGGGCGATCCGTACAGCGGCGTTCGCTCCCATGGAGCAGCCGGCTATAAGGCATTTTTCTCTGGAAGGGGAAAGTCCGAATACGGAATACATCAGCGACGGAAGCTCGTCTGTCACATATGTGTAGTATCTGAACCCGTGGGTCATGTCCGTGAAATCCGAGAGCTCGCCCCCGGGCATCACCACAGCCAGTCCGTATTTCTCGGCGTAGGTCTCTATCGAAGTGAATCTGATGAACGAGGTCTCGTCTCCTCCCGCTCCGTGGAGAAGGTAAAGGACCGGTACATGCTGCCTTTCCGCAGGAGAGTCGTAATACTTCTGGGGAACGATGAGCTCGGCTCCTCCGGCCCGTCCTATGGAATTCAGGTAAAAGTGGGCGTGAATCTGTGCCATGTCGTCTCCTCCTTACTCACCGAGAAGTTTTTCGCGGTGGCGGGCCGCGAACTCCAGCATTCCCCAGATCCTGGGCTCCCAGAAGACCCATCCGTGGGCCCCCGGGGTCTCTTCATAAAGAAAATCGTATCCCAGAGACTCGAGATGCCTGCTCATTTTACGGTTGTACTCGATCAGAAAATCATCGCTCCCGCACCAGGCATAAACGCCGGGCAGAGGTCTGTTTTCTTTCTTTATCTTTTCGGCCAGCCAGAACAGGTCGTTTGGGCTGCCGTCGATCTTGCCGATGTCGCCGAATATGTCGGTGCAGTAGGTCATGTTCTTGAGGTTCGGGAGCCAGTGGGGGTCGAAGGCCGCGGACAGGCACATGGCGCATCCGAAGGTCTCGGGATAGGTCAGGGCCATCTTAAGGGCTCCGTAGCCGCCCATGGAGTTGCCGGCGACAAAAGTGTCCTCGCGCTTCTTTGACATGGCGGGGAACATTGCTCTCATTATTTCCGGCAGTTCCTTGCCGATAAAGGTGCAGTAGTCGAATCCGTATTTCATGTCGGTATACCACCCGAGGTACGTGGTGGGCATCACCACTGCCAGGCCCCTCTGCTCAGCGTGGGTCTCGATGGTGGTCCTCCTCATCCAGGTGGTGTGGTCGTCCGTCATGCCGTGGAGAAGGTACATGACAGGGTAGGTCTCCGCCACCTCGCCCTCATATATGCCGATGCATCCCTTGGTTTTCTGGGGCAGGAGCACATTGACGCTCATCTGCATCTTCAGCACTTCGGAGTATACGTTCACTTCCATGAAGATCATATGAAGATCCCTCCGTTTCCGGGTCATTTTTCACGGATATTTTATCATAAGGGCAAAGCGTTGTAAACCGCGGACATGAAAAGAAGTGGCGGCAAAGAAATCCGGACCCGTGTAAGTGTAAACATTTTGTTAATTATGTTCCGGCCTTTGACATACGCGCGCGCGTTATGATATAATTCCCGCGTGTGCGCCCGGATCCTGTCCGGGGCATGCGTAATCCAAATTCAGGTATATTTTTCAGTTGAAACCGCTCGGTGCCAAATACGGAACAGTGATAAAGACTGTTCTAATGGGCAGGGGAAAAAGACCGGTCGCCGGCCTTGACGCCGCCGTCCCAGTGGGCAGGGCAGCTCCTCCGCGAAAACCCGGCTGCGGTCTCCGTAATATACCGGAAAACAACCGAAAGGGGACATTGATATGTCTATCGTAACCATTAAGCAGCTGCTCGAAGCAGGCGTCCATTTCGGACACCACACAAGACGCTGGAACCCCAAGATGGCTGAGTACATCTTCACTGAAAGAAACGGCGTCTACATCATCGACCTCCAGAAGACCATCAAGAAGTTCGAGGAAGCGTACATGTTCGTCCGCGAGACCGTTCAGGAAGGCGGCACGATCCTTTTCGTGGGAACAAAGAAGCAGGCTTCCGATGCCATCAGGGAAGAAGCTGAACGCTGCGGCATGTACTATGTCAACGTGAGATGGCTGGGCGGAATGCTCACCAACTACAAGACCATCAGGACCTCCATCGAGAGACTCCGCTCCCTTGAGAAGATGCAGGAAGACGGAACCTTCGACATGCTTCCCAAGAAGGAAGTCGCCGCTCTCCAGAAAGAGATCTTCAACCTTGAAAAGAACCTCGGCGGTATCAAGAACATGAAGAAGCTCCCGGCAGCAGTGTACATCGTAGACCCCAAGAAGGAACACAACGCTGTTCTCGAATGCAAGAAGCTGGGCATCCCGGTAGTCGCCATAGTTGATACGAACTGCGACCCCGACGACGCTGATTACATCATTCCCGGCAATGACGACGCCATCCGCGGCATCAGACTCATCACCGGAGCCATCGCCGACGCCGTTATCGAGGCTAACCAGGGCGAACAGCTGACAGAGGAAGCTCCCGCTGCAGAAGCTGAAGAGACCGAAGAAGAGGCCTGATCATTCCTGAATCAAGAAAAAAAGAACAAGGAGATATATACAATGGCTGCTATTACCGCAAAAATGGTAAATGAACTCAGAACCAAGACAGGCGCCGGCATGATGGACTGCAAGAAGGCACTTGTCGAAACTGACGGCAACTTTGACGAAGCTATAAAGGTCCTCCGTGAAAAAGGACTCAGCAAGGCTGACAAGAAAGCCGGCAGAATAGCCGCTGAAGGTGTTGTGGACGTTCTCACAGAGGGCAGGACCACAGCCATCATCGAAGTAAACGCAGAGACCGACTTCGTTGCGAAGAACGAAACATTCAAGACCTTCGTCCGCAACATCCTGAAGATCATAGTCGAGAACAAGCCCGCCAATATCGACGAGCTCAAGGCTCTCCGCTTTGACGACGACTTCGAGACAGTTGAAGCAAAACTGAAGGACATGATCTTCACCATAGGTGAAAACATGAACATCCGCCGTTTCGTTATCGTTGACGGCATCACATCCACATATATCCACGGCGGCGGAGTCGCAGGCGTTGTCGTTAAATTCGATACCGACGAGGCCACCGCTTCCAAGGAAGGTTTCGCTGAAGCCGCAAAGAACATATGCCTCCAGATCGCTGCAGGCACACCTCCCACGTACGTGACGAGAGATGAAGTTCCCGAGTCCGTTCTCGCCGAGGAAAAAGAGATCCTCATGGCTCAGATAAAGAACGACGAGAAGAACGCCACCAAGCCCGATGCCATCATCGCGAAGATGGTCGAAGGCAGGATCGGCAAGTTCTATGAGAGAGCATGCCTTGTGGAACAGCCCTATGTTAAGGACGACAGCCTTACTGTAGGCAAGTATCTCGAACAGGTATCCAAGGAACTGGGCGGAAAAGTCGCAGTTGAATGCTTCGTTCTCTACGAGAGAGGCGAAGGCCTTGAAAAGCGCGAGGATGACTTTGCGGAAGAGATCGCAAAGCTCACCGGAAAAGCGTAAGTCTTTATTCAGTATGACGGAAATACCGGGATCACAGAAATGCGGTCCCGGCTTTTTTCATCGGCGCCGCTGTCTCGAAAAATTTTCCACATATATTTACAAACCCTCCGAAATAAGGTAAAATAATAAGTCGAGAAAAGATGTCCTGGAGGGATCTATGCCTAAATACAGAAGAATCCTATTGAAACTTTCCGGAGAGGCTATTGCAAAGAAGAATCCGGACGGCTCGGTAGCCGAGATCTTTGACGAGAATATCATAAGAGGCATCACCGACGCCGTGGCGGAACTGACACGTCAGGGCACCCAGGTGGCGATCGTCATCGGAGCCGGAAACATATGGCGCGGCGCCTACGGCAAAGGAGTCAGGAGAGCGAGAGCAGACCAGATGGGGATGCTCGGCACCATGATCAACTGTCTCAGACTGGAAGACGCTTTCGAAAAGAGCGGGATCGACGCGAGAGTCATGTCCCCCATAGCCATGAACAGCTTCGCGGAGCATTACGACTTCAGAAAAGCCATCGAGAGACTGGAAGCGGGCGGAGTGGTCATATTCGGCTGCGGAACCGGAATGCCTTTCGTTACGACTGACACCACCGTGGTCGTAAGGGCCGCCGAGATCGACGCCGACATCATAATGATGGCTAAAAACATCGACGGCGTGTACGAAAAGGATCCCAGGGGACCGGACGGAAAGATCGATCCTTCAGTGGCGAGATTCAAAGCCATATCTTATGACGAGTGCCTCAGAAGGGACCTCAGGGCCACTGACACATACGCCACGAGCCTGGCGAAGGACCGGGGCATCGACATGTACATTTTCGCCCTGTCTGATCCCGGGAATATTATAAAAGCGGCGAAGGGCGAGGAGATAGGCACCCTCGTTACATGCGAACAGGTCGAACCCTCTGTATATTGAGATTAGATAGATCAACGACAAACCAGGAAAGCAACAGGAAAGGACGGTAATACAGAATGAAACTTGAGACAAGAGAATACGAAGAGAAAATGAAGAAGACCATAGAGATATACAAGGATGACCTGTCAGTGATCAGAGCGGGCAGAGCATCCACATCTGTCATATCCAGAGTAATGGTCAGCTATTACGGCGTGGATACTCCCATCAACCAGATGGCTGAAGTCAAGGTCACTGATCCCAAGACACTGTCCATCCAGCCCTGGGACGCTTCCACACTGAAAGCCATCGAGAAGGCGATACTCGCCTCCGACGTCGGTATCACCCCTGTCAGCGACGGCAGAGTGATCCGTCTCGTGTTCCCCCAGATAACCGAGGAACGCCGCAAGGAGCTCTCAAAGAGCATCCAGAAGAAGGGCGAGGAAGCCAAGGTCGCGGTCAGGAACATCAGGCGCGACGCCAACGACAAGAGCAAGATGATGAAAAAGAACAGCGAGATGACCGAGGACGAGCAGAAGCAGTCCGACAAGGCCATCCAGGATCTCACCGACTCCTATATCAAAAAAGTCGACGAGGTCACCAACGAAAAGATCAAGGAGATCATGGAGATCTGACAGGATCTTTCAGGCACCGCAAAATCACATATCTGGAGTTTATGCGCTCGGCAAACAACGGGTCACCGTATTGACCGGGCGCAAGCTTTAACGGAGAAAAATGGCTTTCGATTTTTTGAAGAAAAAAACCAAAAAAGAAGATGAGAAAAAGCCGAGAGGAAAGCTTGAGCTGACGGGGATAAACACCGAGACGGGACTTACGCCGGAACAGGTCAGGGAACGCACCCTTAAGGGCTACGCCAACACTCCCGTGGTGGCACCCACCAAGACCGTCAAGCAGATCATACTCGGCAACATACTTACATACTTCAACCTTATCTTCGTGATCCTGGCGGTATTCCTGCTGGTGGTGGGCGCCATTAAGGACACCACGTTCATGATCATCGTGGTGATCAACACCACGGTGGGCATAGTGCAGCAGATCAACGCGAAGAAGACTCTCGACAAACTGAATATAATTAGCGAACCGAGGATCAGGGTCATCAGGGGAGGGCAGGAGTTTTCCGTCCCCTCAGCGGACCTGGTCCAGGGCGACCTCGTCATATTCGAGCACGGGAGCCAGATCTGCGCGGACGCCAGGGTATGCGGCGGCAGCGTGAGGGTCAACGAGTCCCTCGTGACCGGCGAATCCGACGAGATAGAGAAAAACAGCGGGGACGTTCTGCTGTCGGGAAGCTTCATAGTTTCCGGACAGTGCTCTGCCATACTTGAAAAGGTTGGGGACGAGTCTTTCGTATCCCATCTGACCCTGGAGGCGAAGAAGGAACGGAAAAAAGCCAAAGGAATGATGTACTCCCTGGACAATCTGGTAAAGATCATAGGGATCGTCCTTATTCCCATCGGTGTTCTGCTTTTCCTGAGACAGTTTCTGGGACTGGGCATGGACCTTCAGTCCACGGTGACAAAGACCACCGCCGCCCTTATAGGCATGATCCCTGAAGGCCTGTATCTCCTCGCTGACATCGCCCTTACCATAAGCATCATAAAACTGGCTAAAAAGAAGACCCTGGTCCACGACATGAAATGCATCGAGACCCTGGCAAGGGTAGATGTGCTGTGCGTGGACAAAACGGGCACGATCACCGAGAACAGGATGACCGTGAAGGATTTCGTCACCATCGAGCCCTCATACTGCTCAGAGCAGGCGGTGAAAAAGCTGCTCGGCGACTTCGTTGGCAACATGGACGCGGAAAACGCCACGATGCAGGCAATGAAGGAAGCGTTCTCCGTGACGACTCCGAGAAAAGCAGTCGAGACTGTGGCTTTCTCCTCCGTCACCAAGTGCAGCAGCGCCTCCTTCGCCGACAACACCACATTCATTCTCGGGGC
Source organism: Clostridia bacterium (assembly GCA_017454465.1). GTDB lineage: Bacteria > Bacillota > Clostridia > Oscillospirales > CAG-272 > UMGS1696. The sequence goes on along the minus strand of JAFTCY010000063.1, from coordinate 100 downwards.
GCCTGAATTCACCCTGGGTGAAAGATACCAGCAGTACGCGAAGACCATCGAGGGATACGCGGCAGGCGGGAACCGGGTCCTTGTTTTCTGCGAGGTCACT
>JAFTCY010000062.1 GCA_017454465.1 Clostridia bacterium | reverse complement strand
TCATGGAATCCGGTGACGCCTCATATGACGATATGGTAAAAGGAATAAAGAAGGGACTGATAGTAGGCGGCTTCTCAGGCGGAGAGCCGGGTGCAAACGGAGAATTCTCAGGCGTTGCCAAAAACAGTTTCTACGTTGAAGACGGCAGGATAGTCGGTGCCGTGTCCGAAACCATGATCAACGGAAACCTTGAGACCGTATTCGCAAACATAACCGCAGTTTCCAAAGAAACAATATGCGACGGATCAATGGTCCTTCCCTACTTCTCGACAGACAAGATAATCATTTCAGGGAAATAAGAACGAAACCCCGTAAAAAAAACCACCTTTCGGTGGTTTTTTTGTTACAGCTTGACATTCTTGTCACAATACCGCACAACATCCTCGACAGTTCTGAATTCGGCGAGTTCCTCGTCAGGTATCTCCACTCCGTAGTCTTCTTCGATAGTCATCAGCATCTGGAGCACATCCAGGGAATCCGCTCCGAGATCTTCCTTTATCCTGGATTCCGGTGTGATCTTATCTTCGTCGATCAAAAGCTGTTCCGCGATCATTTCCTTAACTTTTTCAAACATTCTCCTGTCCTCCGTTGTCAGTATTTGTATTTTCTGCCTCAGGTACAAGCTCGGCAAGTTTTTCGGCTATCTTTGAATTGAGCTCGCTCTTCTGCATCCTCAGAGCCTGCTCTATGCATTTGGATACTGCTGTCTCGTCAGAGCTGCCGTGTCCCTTGACTATGATCTTTCCTGTGCCCAGCATTACGCTGCCACCGTAATTCTGATAGTTCATGAACTCTTTTTCTTCCTGAAACATCTGCTTCAGGAACATTGCGCCGAACATATACAGTTTTTTGGAATATATATCGTGCTTTATCTTTTTCAGAAGCTGAAGAGCGGTTCCCTCAACAGTCTTGACCAGCACGTTTCCGGAAAAGCCGTCACATACCGCAAGGTCATATTTCCCGCTGAGGAGTTCCCTTCCCTCCATGTTGCCCGCGAAGCTGTCTCCCAGAGAGGCCGCAAGGAGCCTGTAAGCTTCCTTGTGCAGATCGTCCCCCTTTTCGGACTCCGTTCCCACGTTGAGGAGCCCTATCCTAGGATTTTCTATCCCGAAAGTATGTTTCATGTAGAGGCTTCCCATGACCGCGAATTCAAGCAGCTGTGACGGATGGCAATCCATATTTGCCCCGCTGTCGCAGACTCCGACGATCCCGCCGGTCATTGTGGGAAGTATGGGACAGAAAGCGGGTCTTCTCACGCCTCTTATCCTGCCGATGCGGAGAGTGGCCGCCGCCACCAGTGCCCCTGTGGCGCCGGTCGAAACGAGTCCAGCGATATCATCGCTCTCCCGCAGGATCCGGATCGCTTTGATCATTGAGCTTTCCTTTTTAAGTCGGATAGCATCGGTCGGCTGGTCCTCGCCGGTTATCACCTCGGGAGCATGAACGGTCTCATATCTGCTCCCGTCATCAAAGCCGTTCTCCTCTATAAGCTTTGAGATCTCCTTCTCATCGCCTGTGAAAATAATATACAGATCCTCATTTTCCCGCAGAGCCTTCAGGGCTCCGAGCACGTTGGCTCTGGGACTGTCGTCTCCGCCCAGCGTGTCCACTATAAGCTTTATCATCTCTTACCTCATCGAATCAGGCTGAAGTGTCTTCACGTACGCCCTTCTCTGCTTGTGCCTCACACAGTCAAACCTTTTCCACATATTCAAAATCGAGTAGTTGTTCTCAAGGTTCAGATTGGTCTCGATGTGATCGATCCCGTCCTTTTGCAGCATGTCCATTATCCTAGCGCAGACAATTGCCGGAATGCCCTTGTTGATATATTCTGCGTCCACCCCGACAAGTCCGAGATCTATGATCTTCGGCTTTCTCTTTGACCTGAATATGTTCAGGATCGTGGCGGGTGTAAGGTGTCCGCCTGAGCTCTGTACAGCTTCAGCTATCGACGGGAAACATACCCCGAGGCAGACAAGTCTGTCATTTTCGTCAAGGACCACCGCCACGTGCTCAAGATCCACAAGCAGTATGAAATTGCTGATGATCATCTTTTTCATGCTCTCGGTGAACGGGACCGTACCGTACAGGTCATCATATGATCTGTCCAGCAGCTCGAAAAACCCATCCGCGTATTTGTTTATGAAGTCCCTGACGTTTTCAGCTTCCCCGTAGTGCAGCTTATACCGCTTCATAACATATTCGGAAAGCTTATACACTTCCTCGCGCTTTTCCTTCTCGGGCAGGTACAGCTTGAACTCGTACCAGTCGACTTCCTTTTTGTATCCGAGTTTTTCAATAAACCCGCCGTAGTATTCGTAATTGTACTGTTCCTCAAATGTGGAAAGCTGGTCAAAGCCGTCCACCAGCAGTCCCTCTCTCTCAAGGTCCGAATACCCGAGAGGGCCGCATACAGTGTCCATCCCTTTTGAAGACGCCCATTCCTCCAGAGCTTTGAAAAGGGCTTTGGCGACATCGAAATCCTCGATACAGTCAAATCTGGTGAATCTTACTCTTTTTTCTCCGCTTTTCCTGTTGGCTGCCTTCTGAATGATCCCGGAAATGCGTCCTACGGGTGTCCCGTCCCTGTATGCCAGAAAGAAAACGCTCTCGCAGGTGTCGGCATAGATGTTGTTGGTGGTAAAGATCTTCTTCTCGTCGCCGTAAAGCGGAGGGACGAAATACCGGTTTCCCCTGTACAGCTCCAGCGGAAAATCAATGAATTCCTTTCTCTGCCTGGCGTTGACCACCTGTGTCACCTTAATCATAGCCTCACTCCTGTCATCTTGACGATCGAATAGATTTAACGCCGGGTATCCCGGCGTTTCTGTTATCTGTGCGTGCAGTGGAATGCAAGTCCGAGGCCGTTGGGTCCGCAGTGGCCGCCCGTCGTCGGGTTGGTCGTGACCTCGACTACATTGAGGTCCGGCCCGAATTTGTTGATGAGCATCTCTCTCATTTCTGCCACAAGCTCAGGCGCGTCGGTGTTGCCGATGACTATCCTGTGAGCCTTTACATCGTCGCCAAGCTCTTCAACATAGCTTACGAGCTTGTCCATGGCCTTGCCGCGGCCCTTCACGGTACCTTTGCTTACCATCTTTCCTTCTTCGTTCATATAGATGACGGGACGTACCCCCAGAAGAGTTCCCATTGTTGCGGCGAGCCCGCTGACGCGTCCGCTCCTCTTGAAGAACTTCAGGTCATCGGCAAAGAAATATGTAGCGAAATGATCCACCTCGCGGCTTGCCCATTCCATCATTTCCTCAGCCGTCTTGCCGGCCTTGTACTGGTCACCTATCTCAAGGCAGATGATGTAACTGCAGATAGTGATGCCCTTTGTATCTATCTCATAGAATTTTCTCTCGGGATATTTCTTCTTCAGATTCGCCACGGCCTCATCCATAGCGTCGAACGTCGCAGTCATGGCTCTGGAGAAATGCACATAGAGAATATCATTGCCCGCTTCGAATTCCGGCTCAAAATACTGTTCGTATTTTGCGGGGCTGATGGCGCTGGTCGTTGGCAGCGAGCCTTCTCTGAGAGCGTCATAGAATGCCCTGAAGTCCACATCGGAGTCCTCATAGGGATATACTGTCTTGCCGTCCATGGAGTACGGCATGCTGATGAGTTTGTATCCGTATTCTCTTGCTACCTCCGGGGTCATATCGGTATCAGTGTCTGTGAAAAGAACTAACATGGTATCCTCCTACTCGAATATAAGAATATAATCTGCAACGGGCTGACCGCCGTCGATCACTATGAACTCGGTTCTTCTGTATTTCTTTTCAAGCCGCTCAAGAAGGTCTGCGGCCTCATCCTCTCCCACGCCTGAGCCTTTCAGGATGAGCACCACGTCGCAGTCCCCTGCGCCCAGCTCGTCCGCCAGTTTTTCTGCAGCAGTTCCGCGGTCGGGATCGTCAACATAGACCCGGTCTCCCACGAAACCGATGTAGTGGCCTTTGCTGACTGGAACGCCTCCCACCGTCGAATCGCGGCTGGCGATGGAAACGGTGCCGGTAACGGCTGACTGGCCGATCTCCTCGGTGGTCCTGACTATCTCGTCAACATCACCTGATGAAATGTCGATCATGGAAAGGGCTGAATAGCCTTCTCCTATCGTCCTTGTCTTCACTATCCTGACATCCGCCCTGTCATATATGGACGCCGCCTGCTCGGCAGTCATTATAATGTTCTTGTTGTTCGGGAACACGAGTATGTGCTCGGCATCTATCTTTCCGAAGGCTTTGATAAAATCCTCGACAGACGGGTTCATGCTCTGACCGCCGTCCACTACCTGATCCACTCCCAGGGAAGTGAAAGTCTCCTTTATGCCGTCGCCCATGGCCACGGTAACAAACGCGAATTTCTTCCTCTTGCTGAATTTCAGTTCGGGATGATCATCGAGCGATGATTTATCCGCCCCCGGCGTGTTCTCATTGTGCTGCAGGGTCATGTTCTCGATCTTGAGAGTCAGGAACTCTCCGAAAGCCTGGCAGTGATTCAGGATGTCGCCGGGTCTCATGGTATGAACATGGACTTTCACTATGCTGCCGTCCCTGAAGCATACTACCGAGTCGCCCTGGGAATTGAGGTATGATATAAATGAGTCAAGATCAAAGTCCTCTATTCCCGTCTTGCAGGTCTGAAGCCTCAGAAGAAACTCTGTACAGTACCCGAATTTGAGCACGCTGTTCTCATCAAACAGCGAAAAGTCCACATTCTTTACAGTTGCTGCCGCATGTCCGTCGATCTCCGGCTCATCCGGTCCAATCTCGTTTCTGAATGCTCTGACCATGCCCTCAACTATATACATGATCCCGGCGCCGCCGGAGTCCACCACTCCCGCTTCCTTGAGGACCGCAAGAAGTTCGGGTGTATGCTCAAGCGAAGATTTGAGCTCGCTCCACATATCGTCAAAGTATGAGTCAAATGTGCTTTCCTGGGTCAGCCGTGAATTTGCGTATTCAACAGCTTCCCTGTACACGGTCAGCATAGTCCCCTCCACCGGTACTGAGACCGATTTGTAGGATTCCCTGACTCCGCATTCCAAAGCCCGTCCGAACAGCCTGATATCCGCCTCGGTGCTTCCGGTAAATCCTGCAGCTATACCCGCGAATATCCGCGAAAGTATGACACCGGAATTTCCTCTGGCTCCCATGAGCATGCCTTTGGCAGCCTGCTCCGCGACTTCATGAAGGCTTTTCGCCCTGTGTGTTGTAGTAGCCTCATAACCAGATGATATGGTCATGAGCATGTTGTCTCCCGTATCCCCGTCAGGAATCGGGAAAACATTCAGATCGTTGACCAGCTGCTTGTTCGCGGAAAGGTTTCTCGTTCCTTCCCTGAGCATGCTAACAAACATTGTGCCGTCGATCATGCTGTTCAAATAGATCTCCTCCCCTCGTCGGGTGCTGTTCTGAAATGATAATCATCACCCAGGTAGAATACCACAACTGACCGTCAAAAACAAGTGCAAATTCCGAGTATCGAAAAATCGCGGGAACTGTCACTGCGGGCAGGATATCTCCGCGATACGCTCGATTATGAGATGAAGTTCCGATGCAAGTCCGGTATCCGCGGCCTTGTACAGCATCTCCTTGCCTATCCTGCGTGATGAAACAAGTTCTGCCGCCTTCAGAAATCTCAGGTGGTGCGAGACCGCGGGGCTTGACATCTCCATATATTCCGCGATATCGGTAACACACTCCTCGGTGTGGCACAAAAGCCAGAAGATCCTCAGCCTGGTGGGATCGCCCAGCTGTTTGAGCGCCTCTGCCACTGTCGCTATGGTGTCAGCGGACGGTATTGCTTCTTTCAGCTGACCGGGTTCCCCGGTGTGATGGTTATGAGGAAGGATCACTTTTCCGCTCATAAGTACCTCCGAAATAATCTCCGGTTCTACGTATTTTTCATAATTATATATTATTTACGCAAAAAAGTCACTTGATTCTCCAAAAAGGTGTTGACAAAAATCCGGAAATGTTCTAAAATACGATTAAACAATTACTTAATTGTTTATTATTTACTCCAAAGGAGAACGAAACAATGACAAAAGCTTACAAGATAGAAGTTGACTGTCCCGCATGCGCGGACAAAATGGAAAAAGCCGCGGGAAAAACACCGGGTGTCAGGCAGGCGGTCGTCAGTTTCATGACACTGAAAATGAAAATAGATTTTGAAGACGGCGCGGACGCGGAAACAGTGATGAAAGAAGTCAGGAAAAACTGCAGGAAAGTCGAAAGCGGATGTGAAGTATACATCTGATCCCGAAAGAGAAGAGACCGATGACTAAGAAACAGAAAATAAACCTTATAAGGATCCTTGCCACTGTGGCGATGCTGGTGCTGATGCACTTTCTTCCCGTGACCGGGATCCTGAGGCTGATCCTCTACATACTCATATACCTGATCATCGGCTATGACATCATAATCAAGGCATTCAGGGGCATCATAAAACTGCAGCCTCTGGACGAAAACCTGCTGATGACGGTCGCCACGGCAGGCGCCATAGCCGTCGCCGTATGGCGGGGAAGTGATGACTATATCGAAGCTGTCGCCGTCATGCTGTTCTATCAGGTGGGAGAACTTTTCCAGAGCTATGCCGTCGGCAGAAGCCGCCGGAGCATCTCTGAACTGATGGATATCGTGCCGGATCACGCAAATATAGAGGGAGAGAACGGAGCCCTTGAGCAGGTGGATCCCGAAGAGGTGGCCCCGGGCACCCGGATCGTGGTGCGTCCCGGAGAGCGCATCCCGATCGACGGTGTTGTCGTATCCGGCTCCTCATCCCTTAACACCGCCGCGCTGACCGGCGAATCCGTTCCGAGAGACGTGACCGAAGGTGACGAGGTGCAAAGCGGATGCATCAACCTGAACGGACTCATAAAAGTCAGGACGACCCGGGAGTTCGGAGAGTCCACAGCTTCAAAGGTAATGGAACTTATCGAAGACGCAAGTTCAAGAAAGTCCCGTTCCGAAAACTTCATAACCAGATTTTCGCGGATCTACACCCCTGTTGTAGTCATATCCGCTCTGCTCCTGGCAGTGATCCCCCCGGTCATCACTCTTCTTTCCGGAAACGTTGCCGACTGGGAGACCTGGATATACAGGGCGCTGACGTTCCTTGTCATAAGCTGCCCCTGCGCTCTGGTCGTAAGCATACCTCTTTCATTCTTCGCAGGTATCGGCGCGGCAAGCCGGAAAGGAGTTCTTGTTAAAGGCTCAAATTATCTTGAACTTCTCTCCGAAACGAAGACAGTCGTATTTGACAAGACAGGCACACTGACAAAAGGCGTCTTTGAGGTCTCCGCTGTCCATCCGGAAAAAATGGACGGCAATACTCTGCTTCACCTTGCAGCCCATGTGGAAAGATATTCGACCCATCCGATAGCGGCTTCCCTCAGGGACGCGTACAAGGAAGAGTCTGACGACTGTTCCGTTGGGTCTCCTGAAGAGCTTGCAGGCCTCGGGATCGTAGCCTGCGTCAACGGTGACAGCATTGCCGTCGGGAACTCAAAACTCATGGAAAGAGTTGGTGCGAAATGGCATGAATGCCACCGTCACGGCACTGTGGTCCATGTGGCAGTCAACGGTGATTACGCAGGCCACATTGTGATCTCGGACGCGGTCAAGCCCTCTGCGAAGCAGGCAGTGGACGAGCTGAGAGCCTGCGGTGTCACAAATACAGTGATGCTCACCGGAGACATCAGGGCATCAGCTGAAGCGGTGGGGAAAGAACTCGGAATCGATGAAGTGTACAGCGGCCTTATGCCCCGGGACAAGGTATCCAAGGTGGAGGAGCTGCTGGCGGAGAAAAAGTCGAAAAAACAGCGTCTGGCCTTTGTGGGCGACGGTATAAACGACGCCCCGGCGTTATCCCGCGCAGACATCGGCATTGCGATGGGAGCCCTCGGATCCGACGCAGCCATAGAAGCCGCGGATATCGTCCTGATGAACGACGATCCCGTGAAGATCCCGGCGGCGGTAAGGATCTCAAGGAAATGTCTGCGCATTGTTAAGGAAAACATCTGGTTTTCACTGATCGTGAAATCCGCATGCCTTATCCTGGGCGCTCTCGGCGTGGCGAATATGTGGATAGCTGTCTTTGCGGACGTTGGCGTGATGGTCCTTGCGGTCCTGAACTCTGTCAGATGTATGTTCTCAAAATGAAAGAGTCCTTAACAAAAATGTCCCGGGCAGGCGCCCGGGATTTTTTGTGATATTGACAAATCAGCCTGTTTGTTCCATTATATATCTGCCGGCCTCGCAGGCGTCCCGCAGAAGGCGGCCTGCACTTCGTCTGCGATCTCGGACAGGGGCCGGATCTCTCCGTCCCTGTCAGCAAAGATCCTTTTCGCGTCCCTGTATCTTCTGAACCAGATCAGCTGTCTTCTGACGTAATGCCTGGTAGCCAGCTTGATGCTTTCGGCCACCTCATCTATGGAGATATTACCGCTGAAATAGGGTATGAATTCCTTGTATCCTATTGCCTGCATCGCAGTGCGGCTTATCTGGGGGTGCTTCTCGAAAAGCTCTCTCGCTTCCCGCTCCAGCCCCTGCTCCATCATCAGATCCACTCTTCTGTCGGTCCTTGCATAAAGCAGCGATCTGTCGGCGAAATCCAGGATCACCATAGTGTCGTCATACGGCGGGTCTCCGGAGACCTGGATCGCGTCCAGCTCAGTCTTGGTCGTACCGGCCAGTGTACAGATCTCGATGGCTCTCACTACTCTTTTGACATTGTTAGGATGTATGCCGGCAGCGGCTTCAGGATCCAGAGCCGCCAGTTTTTCATGAAGGGCCTCATTTCCGTTGGCCTTCGCAAAATCATACAGTTCCTGTCTCAGCTTTTCATCCGAAGCGTACTTTTCGAACCCCGAGATCCTCATTATGGAATCGTGGTACAGGCCGGTGCCTCCGCAGATGACCGGCAGCATCCCGTCGCGGACCGTATCCGCTATCGCTTCTCTGGCCATTTCGGCATATTCCGCAGCCGAGAATTCCTCCTCGGGCTCCTTTACGCTTATAAGGCGGTGAACAATTCCCTTTTTTTCCTCTTCGGTGGCAGACGCCGTTCCTATGTCCATGCATTTGTACAGCTGCATGGAGTCGCAGGATATCACCTGCCCTCCCAGCCTTGAGGCCATTTCCACCGCAAGCGCGGTCTTTCCCGACCCGGTGGGGCCAAGTATAGATAAAGTCCTTATTTTTTCCAAAACCTTCTCCAATTCGATACACACGGTGATGATATGACAAAAACGAACGCCATGAGGCTGCTTGACACAGCCGGTATAGACTATTCAACAGCTGAATACGAATATGACGAGAGCGACCTTTCAGGATCCCATCTGGCAAAGCAGCTGGGGCTTGATCCAGACTGCGTGTTCAAGACTCTTGTCTGCGCAGACGAGCACGGCGAGCACAAAGTGTTCTGCATACCCGTTGATTTTGAACTCGATCTGAAAAAATGCGCAGTGGTATGCGGATCAAAGCGGGTCGAGATGATCCATGTGAAAGAGCTTCTGCCCCTGACGGGATACATGCGCGGCGGATGTTCGCCCCTGGGCATGAAAAAGAAGTTTCCGACCTTCATTGATGAGACAGCACTGCTGAACTCAAGAATATATGTAAGCGCCGGCCGGAGAGGGCTTCAGATGATCCTGCCCCCTGAGGATCTCGCCCGGGCGGCTGAGGCCGAATTCGCGGATCTGGTCAAATGACAGGCTTCTCGTAGGCCACCCTTGGGTCCCCGTTTCCAAGAAAGATCCTCCCGCAGCGGAAAAAACCGTTCTTTTCAAGAGTGCGCCTCATGGCAAGGTTTCCTTCATGGGTGTCTATCCTGATATATGGGAATCCTTTTTTGAGGGCCTGTTCTGAAACATATCCGAAGATCATCTTTGAAAGGCCCCGCCCTCTCATGGAATCCGACACAGCGACACGGTGCACAGCGATATACTTCCCGTCATGGCCTGAGAGCCATTCGCCCCCGGTGATCACTTCATACGTGGGCTCGCCGTCCTCGATCATGGAAAACAGTCCGCATATAACCCCGCCTGTCCTGACGGAATAGGATCTTCCCAGACTGATATCCTCTTTTACGACGCTTTCGTCCGGATACCCGTTCTGCCACTGTTCTATCCCGAATCTGGCGATGGCCCTGCGGGCTTCCGCGAAGACCTGCATGATTTCCGGAATATCGCTGTATGTGTTTTTTACGATCTCCATCGACACCGGCTGCCTCCTTTTCAGGTATTTCACGGTAATTATACTCAATATGAAATGAAACGGCAAGATGCTCACATAAGCATATCATACTCCGGAAAGTGGAGAAATAGCGCAAAAACGGCCCGAAATCGGGTAAATTTCGCTTAAAATGGTTTTCCACCGTGTTGACAATCAAAACTTGTACTATTATAATAACTCACGTGAACAGCCGGACATCCGGCGAATATGTTAGTCTCAGAAGGAGTGATCTTAGAAGATGTTTGAAAAAGTAAAAGAGCTGCTCGTGGAAGAGCTTGATATCAACGCTGATGATATTACCCCGGAAGCTGAGCTTGTAAATGACCTTGGGATCAATTCTCTTGAGCTTGCCGACCTGGTACTTCAGTGTGAGGACAAGTTCGAAATAGAAATAACTGATGAAGTCATTAACAGCTTCGTAACCGTAGGCGATGTGGTATCCGCACTTTGCAAGATCACAGGTGAAGAAGAATGATAAAAGGGCGCGTCGGTAGACCGGCGCGCTTTTCTCATAGGAGAATGATATGGCAGAAAAAATAGATATACGCGGAGTAAAATTCGACAGCGTATCCCTGGACGAGGCGGTAGAGATCCTTTCTGCTGCTGCGGCAAACGGCCCGCAGACCGCCCTCTACACCCCGAACTCAGAGATCGTGCAGCAGTGCATCGAGAACAATGAACTATATGAGGTCATAAACTCCGCGGAGCTCATCGTCCCGGACGGGGTCGGAGTCGTAAAGGCCGGCAAGATACTCGGTACTCCCTTTGAGCACGGAAAAGTCGCAGGAATAGAAGTCGGTGAACACCTGATAGAACGCCTGGCGGAAACAGGTCTTTCTGTTTATCTTCTGGGCGGAAAGCCGGGAATAGCCGAGCAGGCAGCCGAAAAGCTCGGAGAAAAATACCCGGGCATCAGATTCTGCGGATGCCATGACGGATACTTCAAAAAGTCCGGTGAAGAAAACGACGCGGTCATCGATGCCGTGAATCAGAGCGGGGCCGACGTCCTGTTCGTATGCCTGGGCGCTCCGGCGCAGGAAAAATGGATATATGAGAACAGATCAAAGCTCACAACTGTTAAAGTAATGCTTGGCCTGGGAGGCTCCCTCGACGGATATTCAGGAAACGTCAAAAGAGCGCCCAAGGTATTCATAAAGCTCGGACTTGAATGGTTTTACAGGCTGCTCAAGGAACCGAAGCGCATAGGAAGAATGATGAAACTCCCGAAATTCTACTTCGGCACCTGGCGGTACAAGCTGAAAAACAAATAGTTCCCGGCCTTTTGGCAGTTGCGCGGCAGATGCCGCGCTTTTTCTTTCCTCGCTGTCTTCACGCGAAACCGCCGCAAAAACCTGTCGCTTTTTTGTTGACGGAAAAGGCGGAAAAGAATATAATCTATTCCAAAGAAACGAATGCGGAAACCGGAAAGAAAAAGAAATGCCGATGATTAAGATTGGCTGGTCCGAAGCGGACATCACGCCTGAAAAAGGAGTGAAGATCGGACTGGACGGACAGTTTTTTGAAAGAATAACCGATGAGGTCGAAAGCAGGATCACTGTCACGGCTCTCGCTCTTGACAGCGGTGACGACAGAGCTGTCATTATCTCCTGCGACCTCGTGGGAATAGGAAGCAACCTCCACAGTCTGGTCAGAAAAAGAGTGGAAGGCAGATACCCGGAACTCCGGGGCAAGATCATCACGTGCGCGATACACACTCACACCTCCTATGTCTACACCAAGACCGGAACGGATCCCGGCACCGCCCTGGACGTTCTCAGGCAGATGCTGCCCGAGGGAACGGAATACGAGCCTCTGGCGGCAAATAAGGAAATGCTCGATCCGGATACAGCCCTTGAGTTCCTTGTCTCAAAGATTTCGGAGGCTGCTGAAAATGCCTGGGAAGACAGAAGACCGGGATACTACTCAAACGCCTTCGGAAGAGCCGCCGTCGGAATGAACAGGCGGGTTTGCTACACCGACGGTTCCGCGAAGATGTGGGGTGACACGTTCCGCGGGGATTTTGACGAACTCGAATCCGGATGCGACACCGGCATCGAAATAATATACACCTATGACGATA
>JAFTCY010000061.1 GCA_017454465.1 Clostridia bacterium | reverse complement strand
ACGGCCCCTGATGACGGCCATCAAACAGGATGGGGATAACGGCGTACGGGATTACCTGGTGAAGGCGACCAGCGAGCTGAGGAAGGCGATGGCTTACACGGGCTGCACGACGCTGGAGAAGATGGATCCGACGGTGATTCACAGGAGGGCAACCAAAGATGAAATTCACTAACGGTTACTGGATGACAAAGCCTGAATACAGGATAAACTATGCCACACAATGTGTCCGAGCGGAGGCTTTGGAAAACACACTTCGGCTGCTGACGGCGTGTCGACCCGTAAAGGGCAGGGGAGATGTGCTGAACGGAGCTACGCTTCAGGTGACGCTTTCCGCGCCCCGGAAGAATATTATTCGCGTTCAGGTAACTCATTTTGCCGGAGAGAAGGACAACGGCCCGCATTTCGAAACTTATTCGGAAAAGACGCAGCCTGTTATTCAGATCGGAAAGGATGCGGCTGTTTTTCAAAACGGTGATCTGACAGCCCGTGCCCTGATTCAGGAAGGAGAATGGCGGCTTGATTTCCTGAATGCAGAAGGCGAAGTGCTGACATCAAGCGGTTATCACGGCATGGGCCGGGCCCTGCTGGAGGAGGACGGACCCTGCTCCCTGGAACGGCACGGCATCTCGTATATGTCGGATTCACTGGAGCTGGCGGTTGGGGAAACGGTATACGGCCTCGGTGAACGTTTTACCGCCTATGTCAAAAACGGTCAGCGGGTGGATATGTGGAACGCGGACGGCGGAACAGCCAGTGAACTGGCGTACAAGAACATTCCGTTCTATATGACGAACTGCGGATACGGCGTGTTTGTGGAGGATTCATCAGAAGTTTCCTTTGAAGTTGCCAGCGAAAAAGTGGAACGCGTTCAGTTCTCCGTTCCCGGGGAAACCTTGGTCTATGATGTTATTTATGGCGGGAACCCAAAGGCAACGCTGGATCTCTATACAGCACTGACCGGACGCCCGGCTCTGCTGCCGGCGTGGAGCTTCGGCCTGTGGCTGTCTACGTCCTTTACAACCGACTATGATGAAAAAACGGTGACATCATTTATCCTGTTATAATGATATGTATAATGCTGTCGGTGTTCGGGAAGGCGAGACCCTCGTCGTATAAACTGGGCGCGGCTCTGACCTTTGCCGCCGTCAGCTGGTCCGTGATCGACGGATCTCTGCGGGCGGATCTGGGTTCGTCCCTTCTTCCGCTGTCGGACATGGGGCTCGGCTGGATGCTTCCGGCCTTTGCGGGTATCATCGCCGGCGGTCTATTCGGCCGCAAAGCAAGTGAAATATAGACCAGGAGGATCTTATGAGGTTTTTTGAAGTCAGAGGAAACGAGTACGAGACCGGATATCAGGTAGGTGAGTACTTTAAGGAGAGGCTGCAGTCCGAAGCGGAAAAATACGAGAAAGTCCTTGAAAAGGAGAGCACTCTCGATTTCGTAAAGGGATTGGAAGAAAAGCTTAAGAAGGCTTATCCGGCGCTTCTTCAGGAAGCTTACGGCAGGGCCGACGGCTCCGGCATGTCAAGATATGCGACCCTTCTCATGTATTCCCCCGAGTTTTTCAAAAAGCAGGATGGCTGCACCACGGCCATGCTGAGAAAGCCCGACGGCAGTCTGCTCTTCGCCCACAACGAGGACGATCCGGCCTTCGATCTCGGAAACGTCGCCGTCGTTAAATACGTCTATCCCGGCGGACGCTGGATAGTCGGTTATACTGTCGCCGAAAAGCTTCTGGGAAGCACCTGGGCCTACAACAGCGACGGAATGGTCTTTTCAAGCAATTTCATCGCTCCCGGGATCACCGATATAAACAATGTTTCGCGCTACTATATGGTCAGAGACGCCCTTGATTCGAAGGATATCGGCGATCTTCTCAAGAGGCTTGCCCGCATGAAGGTCGCGACTCCCTTCAGCTTCAACGCCGTGGATTCAAAGACCGGAGAGGCCGTGAACGTTGAAAAGGACGTCGAAAAGATCTACGTCACCTGGATAGGGGAGAAGTACGCCAGGTCCAACCACTTCACCTCGGCTCCCTACGCCCCGGTCCCGACCACCGGCAACACCATGTTCAGATACTGGAAGGCCAACGACCTGCTCTCGCAGCTCGATCCTAAAACGGCCGACATCTTCGCCTTAAGAGGCATACTGGACTTCGAAGGCCCCGACTACATGCACACCATCAATCTCTCGACCCTGACCAACGACACAAAAACAAAGCCTGTCACGGTCTGCAATCTCGCGTTCGACCAGAAGACAGGCAGGATATACTTCAGGGATTACATAGGTCATGAGGAGTTTGCCTGGGATTATAACGAGTTCAGGCCCAACTGCTAGACCCCGACGACTTCGCCCAGGACTTCCCCTATGGGGGCCCTTACGATCAGCGAAGCTTCGCTGTCCATGCCGGTCTCCGAAAGGTTTATGAGCACCAGCTTATCGCCCCTGTAGAAGTGGACGAAGCCGGCGGCGGGGTAGACCACCAGCGAAGTTCCCCCGACTATCAATACATCCGCGTTCTGAATAGCCTCGATCGACTGTTTTATGACCCTGTCGTCGAGGCTTTCTCCGTAGAGGACCACCTCGGGCTT
>JAFTCY010000060.1 GCA_017454465.1 Clostridia bacterium | reverse complement strand
TTGCAGATATAAAACAGCTTCTGAAAATATAGCCCTTTGTTCCGGCCGTACGACTGGTGGCACTGCTGGAATTTGCGGTAATATACGCGGGACTCTCCTTCTCAAAATACCCGCAGATATTGAGTTCACAGGCATCGAAGATAACATTTCCCTCACCGCAGATGAAATCAGTGCTGCCTTCGATATAACAATTACGATAATACACATCAAAATTGCCATTCCCGGTGTAGAGAGTGTCCTGACTGCTGATAAAGCCACAATTCATGTACTCCACCTTATCAGCATAGTTCATGAACGCCGCCGCTCTTTCTGTAGCTGCCTTTGAATTGACAGTGGTATTTTTATTTCGCTGTAAGGAGATTTGTTCGAGACCGCTAGGAATCACACCGTCCGCAATTTCCTCATCGGTCATATACTTGTTGAAGGAGTTTTCAAAAGTGATATTCTGCGCTCTGAAACCCTCGGCGTACTTTGTCGTAACGACACAGGAGCCCCAGTTGTTAATAACATTTCCCCTTTCAAACTGATCATAATCAGCATATGGGCTATACATAGTAAGGTTCCTGCCGCCAAAACTCTCATTCACAGCACTGTAATATGCATAACCTATGCCATAGTACCAAGTGATCTTTGTATTGTCCCTTCTGCCGGACTCACTTACCAGGCTTATGTCAGGTGAATTGATTATGACCTGCTCCCTGTAAGTTCCCGGAGAAACTATGATAGTGACCCTCTGACCGCTTTCTCTATTCATCCTGGCCACCGCATCCACAGCCGCCTGAACTGTCTTGAACTCTTGCTTTGCTCCCACCCTGAGGACCCCGGAATATGGTACTTCAACAGATCTCTCATCTTTCAGAAGGATGTTTCTCTCGACTTTTCCACCGTCAACGACTACATGGGTAGTGGTTGAGTAACCCTCCAAATCAACGGAAGCAATATAAGAACCATCTCTCAGGCTCACAGAATAAGCCGCATCGGAGATCGTGCCCTCGTAAACATAATTTACATGTGTTTCTTCTACATCGGTAAACCTGATGGCGGAGGGTGTAACGTTCAAGTCTTCATATTCCCCTCTCACCTGAGTAAGACCAATGAAACCGCCTGTAACAGGGTATACAGGGTGCTTTACAAGCGAGAGATCCCTTGTCCGATCATCAATCGACGTCACTGCAGGAACAGTTGTATCGCCTTCAAGTGCATAATCCCAAGCGCCTTCAAGGGATAAAGTGTATTTCTCATCACAAATAAGAACCGCCGACCACTCTAAGGTCTTCGGGTCAAAATCAGCTTGCACAGTCTCAAAGGTTTCTGTATCTTCAGGGATAAATGAAATCTCCACATCATCCAGATGTGAATATTTCGTCAGATCATCCGATGAAACAATATTCCCCGAAAGTGTGTACTGAGGCGTGTTCACAATGGAGATATCATGAGTTTTCTGGATAGAATTAAAAGTAAAAGTACGGGTGTCATCAGATACGGAATACCCGTAAGCATCCACAAGAGATGCCTTGTATTCACCTTCCTCCAGTTCAGCTGTATACGTTTGCCTGGTCTTGTCTATTTCTGCTTCAACTCTGCTCCCATCCTTTAGGTTTGTGAATCTGAGACCCCATCCCGCAGGAAGAGTATTGCCCCCAAGGTCGATCGTGCCTGTGAGAACAGCCGCCAATGATTCGATAATTCCACTGGCCTCTATCTTTGAGCCCCCCAGACCTAAAATGTATTCGGTGTTCTTTGTAATGGGAAAAGTGACTCTGGTCAGACTTCCGACCGAGGAATTCATAAAGACCAGGCTTCCAACCGTCATCGGTGTTGAATCCTTTATTTTTCCGGCATCATCTGTTGACAGATACCCTAAAACCGTTACTTCCGAACCAGACTCAACACGATTAACCGCAAATGCTTTGGCGCTCTGCGTCTTATAATAAAAAGTGGCCGTCCCCTTACCTGAAGCTTTATATCTCAAATGACTCGCTTTTCCTTGATTAACATCAAGAGAAGTATTAACGATCCCTTCCTTATCCACGGTTCCGTTTACTCCCCCAGTCTTAATTGTATTTACCTTGAAAGACCCATCCTCGGTATCGCTAAACGTAGCGGTCTGACTCGAGCCCGATGCATTACCATCTCGCACATAAGCCTTCAAATCAGCACCGGAATAAGTACTGATATAAAAACCGTCTGTTTCCTCTGTTGTGTTTACTGACCAGGTTCCTTCAGGATATATTCCCGAGGCATCAAGGGCGTCTCTTACTACGTTTGCAGCTTCATGAGAAAGAAAGCCTTCCTCACCGCAACCGTTATTTTCATAATCTGTTTCATGTACACCGGCACTCATTTGACCGTCCATCCCCCCTACAGTTGTTTCGTCTGCACTTTGTAAGGATGAATCACCGTCCGCCGCGAGGACCGTCCCCGGGACTGATCCAAATACCATGGATAACGACAGGAGCGAAGCTGTCATCACTGCCCCAAGCCGCCTCCGTGCTCTGCTTGTTCCATTCTTTCCCTTCATAAGTAACCTCCTCGTTTTCCATGCGGTATTCCGTAATCCGCACGGATCATTGATGCGCTTCAGGATAGCTTTCCCGTCCCTCCGTTTCAGAAAGGCGGGACTCCGGGAAACCTGTCACCCCCCGTCTGACCGCACATCGCAACTACGCCAATGTAATGATAAAGTCTAACACTGTGTTAATGTCAATACTTTCCCGTTCACTGTTTCCCTGACAAATGCCATATTGGGATATAGATCCTATAATTAATTACGTTTTTTACGGTCCCAAAATGGGGGCGTGTATGTTGTAACGGGGACCTGCGCGAGTTAAAATACAAGCAGGTTTTGAACCTCGCGGACCGTCCGGCAGGAGCAATCGGTCCGTTGTGACCATACTGAACCTCGCGGACCGCCCGGCAAAGGCGGCGGGTTCCAAGAAAGGCGGGCAGAGCTTGAAGTACAAGATCAGCGATATAGCAAAGCTTCTCGGCATCACCACCATGACCGTCAGACGGTATGAGGAAAAAGGCTACATCTCCCCGGCGCGGAACGAATCCGACTACAGAAAATACGAGAGTCAGGACATTTCCAGGATCGCAGAGATAAGGCTTCTCAGGAAGTGCGGGTTTTCCCACGAAGAGATCGAGGGTCTTATTGACAGCCCCCAGGAAAAGATATCGGACAGCCTCAAAGAACATCTTGCGGAGCTGGATTCCCAGATCACCCGTCTGGGATTCCTGAGGCACTGGCTGAAGGATAATCTTGAGATGCTTGAGAGGGCGAGGCAGATCGGGGATTCCTTTATTTTCTTTGACAATCCTCCGATGTACTACGTCACCTACAGCATAGGAGATTCGCTTCTGAAGGGCCGGGACCGGCTCAGCACCATCAACAGTTTTATGTATGTGGCTGAAGAGGTCCAGCTGATACGTATTTACAGATATTCGGACTATATGGAAGGCCGTTACATCCCGCATGCCTGCTGGGCTATAAAGGAA
>JAFTCY010000059.1 GCA_017454465.1 Clostridia bacterium | reverse complement strand
TCGAACAGCGCTGTGTACTTCTTTCCTCTGTATGTAAACTCCAGGGTCCTGTCACTGTATATAAGGTCGCATTTCTCGTTCTCTATGATGAGGGACGAATTGGTCCAGCTTACCCCGTAGCGGTCGTCGCCGAGGAAAAGAATACCGAATCCGGGAGCGTAAAGCTCCAGGTGCTCGCTTTCCGATATGGTGAAAAGGCCCGGGGTGAGACGCTCTTTTTTAGGCTGCTCCGGGACGGGATCGGTATCCGTGTCATCCTGCGGCTCAGCTGTATCAGCCGTGTCTTCGGTCCCCGGGATATCAGTATCAGTTTCGGTTTCGGTATTAAGGCTGTTTGTACCGGAAGTATCTGGCGTGTTCTGCGGCTCGGCGCTTTCCGTGTCAGGGATGACCGGTTCCGGCGTTTCTGACGCGCCGCATCCTGACATAAGCGGCATGGCGGACATTATGAGCGCCAGCAGGACAGCTGCCGCCTTATTCCTTAAATCATTTATATCAATTCTCATTATTGTAGTCCTTAAAATAGTTATGGCGTCTTTTCGACGTACAGATTATACTTTATCCCGTGGGATTTTTCAACAGCAAAAAAAGTTCATTAACCCGGGTGACGTGATCATGTGTTAATTTCGCTATGTACAAAAAACGAGTAATGTGATATACTTATGCAGATCGGTATATTCATTATGTCTCATTTTTTAGGAAAGGAGGAACGATTTGGGAATATTAAACAAGATACTCAGGAAGAACAAAAAGCCCACAGCTTCCGTATTCGTTGATTTCGAACACTGGTGCTACGCACTGAACAGACAGTTCAGAATGAAACCTGACATCGACGCATTCTACAACGACATCAGTGAAAGATTCAAGATCAAGAACATGTATTTCTTCGGCGATTTTACCGAGCCGACACTGAATTCATATTCGAATGACATACGCCGCATCACCAAAGGCCTGCAGTCCACGCACAACCCTTCAAACCATCTGAAAAAAGACTATACCGATTTCATAATGCTGGACTACATCTATCAGGATCTGTTCGAGAATCCTGACACCGACGTGTATGTCATCTTCTCCGGAGACGGTCATTTCTCATCCGTCTGCACATATCTGACGAAGAACAAACACAAGAAGCTTGTCATTTACGGGGTGACCAAAGCGACCAGTATGGACCTTCAGAAACTGGCCGATGAGTGCATTCTCCTGCCGGACGAAAAAGCAGAACAGAGAAAGTACTACAAAATGATAATCGAAAACCTTGCGCTGCTCGACAGCAAGGACAAGGTCTCGTACCCCACATTTCTCGGTACAGTTGAACATGTTGCCAGAAAGAACAATGTAAGTGAAGACAAGATACGGACGGCTCTGCAGGAACTTCTTGAGAGCAAGGTAATGGACCAGAAACTGGTCAGGACGACAAAGAAAAAACAGATAAAGATACTTGTCGTCAACTGGAAAGAGGCTGAAAAGGCCGGCCTTTACAGCAAAAAATAGAACATAAAGCCGAGCGGGCTGCACTGAAAAATGCAGCCCGCCTTCTTTTCGGATTTTGAAGCTGAAAGCAGCGTTAAGGCTGCCGTCTGATTAATATAACAGGTAACGGAAAAGCCTATCTCAGAGATCATGCATACATCAGCTGAAGATATCGTAGATCTCCGGGAAGATGCTGTACTGGAGAAGAGCCACTACGTCATTTATGTCTGAACCGCCGTCATTGTTGAGATCGGTCGTCCCCGCATAGTTCAGCATATATACATCCGGGAAGATCATATGCTGAAGCAGAGCTATGACATCATTTATGCTGACAGACCCGTCACAGTCGATGTCTCCCGGGACAAAGTCCGTGACCGTGATATTGCCCGAGCTGAAATATGTATCAAAAGTTCTGTCCCCTGCCATTGCCTGAGCTGTCATCGCGACGGCATGGTCTCCGGAAGCAGACCCGTCTTTTATCCTGAAAACAAGGGCGCATAATATTCCGTCAAGTTTTACCGGATCTTCGAACGATATCTCAGCGGAAGCGTTTTCGCCGCTGAATCCGGAAGCTCCCTGAACCGACTGGAAGACCGTATCCCCGAATTCAGCAAATCCGAGAAACTCGAGAGCTACGGTGTCAAATTGAAGCTCACCGAGGGATATGTCAGAGACTTTCATGTCGCTTGACGCTGAAAGGTATACGGATACCTGCCGTCCCCATGTCCCGGACACGTCTGACAGACTGAATCTCGCCGCACCTTCAAGAGGCGGTATCTCCTCCTCCTTAGTCTGTACGGTGAATAACGGGTCTGAGAAACCGTATGAAGTAAGACGCATCATTCCCGGCGTGTCATAATCAGCGTCGCGTATGATCTCGGAGGTGTAACCCACAGTTTCCGTCACAATGTGGGATATGTCGTACCTGCACGTGCTTGTGGCTGTTACGGTCATGTCGTGTTCATTCCATTGATATGCTGGCTCGCCCCATCTGTGTCCGGAAGGAGAGATCGTTTCAAATTCCCTTTCCCCGCATTCTGAGCATTCGCGCATCCTGTACCCTGGTTCCTCGCATCCGGGGATCTTTGTTATCCCCCACTGACCCCACTTATGAATACACACGGGAATTTCCGGAGACACACGCCACTGGGTCCACAGGCTCTGGTATACATATCCGTATTTGTTTATCTCATACCCGCAGCAGTAGTAGCCGGGTTCTGTGTGTGTAAGCGTGTACTCACCGGAACTGAGGTCCAGGGTGAGATACGGCGTGTAATCCGAGTCCCCGGGCTCATCTCCTTCAGGGGCTCTGTATATATATAGTGTGCAGTCGTCTGCCGTGTCGTTCTCAAGGCTGATCCTGCAATCCTCCCCGATAAAGTAGACGCCGTCTTTTCCCCGGTCAACGGCTGCCTGAGGGAACGCCGGAATCTCATACAGATAGATGAATCCCAGAAACCCGTAGGGGTATCGGTTTATAAGGGAGTTCATGTCAAGATCCTTGGTCCCGTTGTAGAATGAAGCTCCCACCTCCACGTCATAACAGGGGTACGGAGGATTCTCCCATGTATAGTTAGCCTCCGAAATAGTAATGACGTCCCCGTTTACGTCTTCAACATAAGCTACGTGTCCGTAGTCATCGCCGGTCCCTCCCCAGACAGCCACCGAATCAGCTGCCGGAAGGGGTCCTGTCTGGATACCCGCGTTCTTCGCGTTTTCTATCCAGTACTTGGCGCTGACCGTCCGCTGACAAGAGGAAGCCTTCTTCCCGTTACCTCATACGCCCTTCCCCAGGCGTACCAGACACACTGTCCGCAGGAGCCCCAGAGCGCAAGCTGGTTGGCTGAACCGTACGCAGGGCTTGTAAAATCGGGCGGAGCGGCAAAAGCGGTGACGGAGAGTATAAGAACGACACATAAAAAGGATGTTATCTTTTTTATTCTCATATTTCCTCCCTCAGCTGTCCGTTCATTTTCCTTCTTCGCTCATGCTGTTAAGCTTCTTCTCTATCCTGTTAAGGTTATCGAAAAACCGCCATGTGGCGACTGCCGGTCCCATAAGGATCATTCCGAAAGTGTTCCATCCGAACATATGCCACCATGAAGTATACGGGCCTTCTATCCCAAGCTCTATCGCTTTTTTCCTGATATCTTCGCAGATGTCCGCCATCCAGACCAGGGTGTATATGAAGAGCGTAGGGACCCCGAGAAGATACGCCTTCCAGTACTCAAGAGTCTTTTTACCGAGTACTTCGTCGATCTCACGCTGAAGCCCTCCCAGGGACATGTAGATAAGCAGAAAGATCCCCGCGGTGAAAAAATCGATGAATCCTATCCAGAATCCTTTTCTGTCCGTGTGCATGAACCTCATAAGAGATCCTCGTCGTATACGGCTCTCGATCCGCCGATGAATTTTGGACGCGTCCTTGCCGCGGTAACGCGGGCCTCGCCTATTCTGCAATGATCAAGACGTACCGGAACTGCAACCTTTTTCAGGTGCATGCCTATCAGAGTGTCTCCGATGTCGATCCCGGCGTCCGCTCTGATCTCTTCTATGACAACAGGGTCACAGAGCCTTCTGTATGCGGCTGCAGCGAATGAACCTCCGGCCTTGGGCTGGGGCACGGCGTTGACGATCTCGTGATCCCTTACGCCGGAAAGAGCCTCTTCTGAGATCACTACAGCCCTGTTCAGATGCTCGCAGCACTGCGCCGCGATGAATACGCCTCTTTCAGAAAGCGCTTCATAAATGCCTTCAAAGACCGCTTCCGCGCATCCGGGATCCGAATTCGTGCCGATCCTTTCTCCAAGTATCTCGGATGTGGAACACCCGACGATCATTATCTGGCCTTTTTTAAGGCCCGCCTCCTGACACAGTTCGGACGCCGCTTCATACGCCTGGGCTTTTTCATTTTCGAACATTCTTACCACTTCTTTTCTTTATATATCCTTTGGTCACAGCCGGGAGAAAACCTCCCCAATGGGACCTGTTATGACAAGATCAGCTCCGCTTCCGATACCGGCGGTATCCTTGTTGAT
This sequence comes from Clostridia bacterium, assembly GCA_017454465.1. Classification (GTDB taxonomy): domain Bacteria; phylum Bacillota; class Clostridia; order Oscillospirales; family CAG-272; genus UMGS1696. Next base: position 7,256 of record JAFTCY010000059.1, on the reverse strand, counting down.
AACAACAAGGCGTTGCCCGCTGTAGAACTGCACAAGTGCAGCAGCGGGATAGACTGACAGTGACGTGCCTCCTATTATGAGCATGTCCGCCTGCTGTATATACCCGACTGCTCTCTCGATTATGTCGCTTTTCAGCATCTCCTCATAGAGCACCACATCAGGTTTTATGTCACCTCCGCATTCGCATTTCGGAACGCCTTCCGAGCGGGCGACAGCTTCGACTCCGTAAAACCTACCGCATCTCTCGCAGTAGTTGCGGTAAACGCTGCCGTGAAGCTCAAGGACCTCCCGGGACCCTGCCTTCTGGTGAAGCCCGTCTATGTTCTGGGTAATGACCGCTTTCAGCTTACCTTCCCTTTCAAGTTCAGCGAGCCTGAGATGGGCAGCGTTGGGCTCGGCGTCCAGAGCCAGCATCTTCCTCCTGTAAAAGTCAAAGAATTCGGGCTTGTGCGTCACATAGAAACTGTGGCTAAGTATTGTTTCCGGGGGATAGTCGAACTTCTGGTTGTACAGGCCGTCAACGCTCCGGAAGTCCGGTATCCCGCTCTCGGTAGAAACTCCGGCTCCGCCGAAGAAAACGATATTGTCTGAGCTTTTGATCATATCCCTAAGTCTGAGAATCGGTTCATCCATATCAGCACCTCTTGCTCGGCGTCATATCATTCCATGGTGTCCCATTATATTCTGTTCTTTGCCACCGCGGCATTCTGTTCAGGCGTTTGGCCCGCAGCCCAGGGCAATTACCGGAATACCGCCGTTAATGAAAATTGGCGGAAAAGAAGAACTGCATAGACAGTTACGGCAGTCCGGCTCGCTGTCAATGCGTTCTTCTATACTCATTGTTATGGGCTTAAGATTGCCTAATTATTGGCCGTAACATATTCCTCAGCCGCTTTTGCGTACCAGTAGAGCGCTTTCACGGTATCGTTGATAGTTTTTTGTCTTCTGGAGTATAATTGTTATAATAATTTATCGGATGTAACGCCGTTTGCGTTAACGTAGTCATCGAAGATGTTCCAGTCTTGGTAATTCGATATGATATATGGGTGTTTTTCCGTGCCTGAACCCAAAAGCGCAGGGTCAGCGGCAAGGCATACCACCGAAAGAACTGCCGCCGCGCGGACAGCGCCGCAGGCTGTATGCCCGAGAACGACAACGGTATCTGTACCGAGATGATCTACGACATATTCGACGCTCGCCAGCTCAGAGACGCCAATCACGTTTCCCGCTGTCCTTATAACGAAAAGCTCGCCTATCCCGCATGAGAAAACAGCTTCCGGAACGACACGGGAATCAGAGCACGTGACGATGACGGCCCGGGGCTTCTGTCCGTTTGCGTTTGCTTTTCTTCTTTCCTCAGACACATCCCCGGAATAAACGCCGGATCCGGCATATCTTTAGTTTCCCTCATCAAGCCATCTTACAGTTACATTCATTTCGTTTCACCTTCATGAAAAGATATCAGTATGCCCGGGCTAATGTATATTCGCCCTTACGATGAAGAATACCGCTGATACCACTTGAAGCACGGCGCCGGCTATAAAGAATATCACTGCTCTCAAGCGCATCATGCTGTAAAGCTCAGATGATCCGTCCAGCACGTTGTAGTATCCGAACAGGTTCAGCGCTGCGAAAAGCAGCGAAAGGACGGACAGTACTATACAGACTATTGCCGCGACAAGAAAGAACACTCTCATGTTTTTCCTCCGTTCAAAATATTTGTTTTGTATATCTGGTCTGCAGAAATGAATGCGTCAGCTTCTGATCCGGGATACGGTGTCAGAAGCATTTTCTGTTTCTTTCCTTTTTGCAGTGTTCGATGTTTCCGCAGCGGTAGCACAGCTCGTTTTCACAGAAACCGTCTCCCTCAAAGAAAGCGAGAATATTGCCGACCGTGGTCTCCGCTATATTGTTCAGCGCCTCCTCGGTAAGAAAAGCCTGATGTGACGTCACTATTACGTTGGGCATGGAGATAAGGCGGGAAAGCAGCTCGTCATCCATGATGTGACCGGAATGGTCCTCGAAGAATATATCGGCCTCCTCCTCATACACATCAAGGCACGCGGCCCCCACTTTTCTGGACTTGATGCCTTCAAGAAGCGCCTCGGCGTCGATCAGCGCTCCGCGGGATGTATTGACCAGGACTACGCCTTTCTTCATTTTGCTGATGGCGCCATGGCCTATCAGATGTTTTGTTTCATTGGTCAGCGGACAGTGGAGGGATATGATATCGCTTTCGCTGAATAGCCTGTCAAGGGATACGTACTCTATGCCGCTGTTCTCCGCGGGATACCTGTCATAGGCAAGAACGTTCATGCCGAAGCCGCGGCATATGTCGATGAAGATCCTTCCTATCCGGCCTGTCCCTATGACGCCGACAGTCTTTCCGTGCATATCAAAGCCTGTCAGCCCGTTTAAGGAAAAGTTGAACTCTCTTGTACGGTTGTATGCCTTGTGTATCCTTCTGACTGAAGTGAGGAGCATAGCCATGGCGTGCTCGGCGACAGCGTACGGAGAATATGCAGGCACATGCACAACATGTATCTTTCCGTATGCCGCTCTAACGTCCACATTGTTGTACCCGGCGGAACGGAGAGCTATCAGGCGCACTCCGGCATCATACAGCCTGTTTATCACCTCAGCGTTTACATCATCATTCACGAAAACGCAGACCGCGTCACAGCCCTTCGCGAGATCCGCGGTATACGCGTTCAGTTTTGTTTCGAAAAAGAGGAATTCCATGTCATGGATCCCGCCGTATTTCTCAAATGAAGGCCTGTCATAAGCTTTCGCGTCAAAAAATGCCACCTTTACCATAGTTTACCTCAAACGATAAATCTCTTTTCTTGTATTATACCAAGTTAAGGAATGTAAAACAAGAACCTCCCGCTTCTGCGGGAGGCATTATATTAAGCAGATCTGTATGTTTCAGCCGAGGGCAACATCAAGAGCCATCATGAGGCTGAATCCGATGGCGAACGAAACGACGCCGATGTTTGAGTGCTCTCCCGCTGACATCTCGGGTATGAGCTCCTCTACCACAACATAGATCATCGCTCCGGCGGCGAAAGAGAGAAGATACGGCATCGCGGGAACGACAAGCCCCGCGGCGAGTACTGTCAGACCGCCGAACAGGGGTTCTACAGCTCCTGAAAGCACACCCAGCAGAAAAGACTTCGGCTTGCTCTTCCCTTCAGCGAACAGAGGCATCGATATGATGGCTCCTTCCGGGAAATTCTGTATAGCGATACCGATCGCCAGAGCAAGAGCTCCTCCGGCGGTGATACCCGCGCTGCCGCCGGCGAGACCGGCCAGGACAACTCCCACCGCCATGCCTTCGGGAATATTGTGCAGCGTTACGGCAAGTACCATCATTACAGTCCTTGGCAGCCTGCTCTTCGGGCCCTCGGCCTGGTTTATCCTCCTGTGAAGGTGCGGGATCACATGATCAAGAAGGAGAAGGAACAGTATACCTGCCCAGAAACCGATGAAGGCGGGAAGAAAAGCCAGTCTGCCCATACCGGAAGACTGATCGATTGCGGGAACTATAAGGCTCCAGATCGAAGCCGCCACCATTACCCCGGCAGCGAATCCGGTAAGCGCTCTCTGAACATTTGTTTTCAGATCCTTTTTCAGAAAGAACACGCAGGCGGCCCCCGCAGCTGTTCCGATAAAAGGAATTATGAGTCCCAATATTACTGTTTTCATTATTTTCCGAATAATCCTTTCCCTTCAAGTTTTGATGCATCGGGAGAAGTCAGTCTGAGTCTGCCTTTGTTGGCTGTTTTTATGAAATCAAGCTTGCTTTCCCGGTCTTCGCAGACGACTTTATTCTTAGTGTCCCTGCAGTGTTCCATATTTCGCAGCAGATATCGAATCGTTATAAATACTCTTTTTATTGTATTACTTGACAGACTATAAATATAAGTTAGCTACTGCTAACCCTATTATATACATTTCTCTGGGTAAATCAATAGATGTTATGAAATAATCGGGTTTCTTATATCATACATGCGGATAGAAAAAACCGGAGATGAATACCTCCGGCTTTTAGATAACTCACAACCAACAAATAGCTCTCGAGCCTGTTAATATATTCGAATTACGCCTTTTCTATTCGAGCGCTAATGAAATTGTAGAACTGTCCAGTGTTTCCCAGCCTTCTTCAATCTCAAATACAAACTCCAGTTCTTTTATATCTGATATTGATGAAACCTGTATTTTTTCGAGAGACGAAGAATACATATTAATGTTTAACGGCGCCTTTTTTCCATCTTCGATTCTCCCGCCCCAGCAGCCGAAATCGACCATAAAACCATTTACTGAAAGTGAAGAGTATGCGCAACCCACATCAAGAGTCTTTCCGCTGTTGTTTTCAACGACCAGCCAAATATGCAAGTCAGAGCTGTATGTGGAGGCATCTTTTGAAATTGTAACAAAACTGGCCTTTACACCATTTGCGTTATACACTTCTTTTCCTTCAACTTTTATACCTTTGTCTGCTCCCTGAATTTCATATTTGATTGGCATCTTTTCATCAATCGTATAAAATTCTTCGTCGACCTGTTCCACAGTCAATGAAACGGATCCAACCTCAGTTATACCGAATATATCCCAGTACTCTGAGTCGAAAACTAATGAAAGATCTGTACTGATTATGCAATGTTTTCCCGGGTTTATTGAATCAACAGACCATGCCGATCCCTTAACAAGCAAACCATTGATCTCGATATCTGCTATCTGAACATTACCCGTTGTTTCATTGGAATTAACAAATTCCTGCATCAGCACCAAATTACCATCGGTTCTTTTGATAATGCAACTGGAAACCAATTGTATACCATTTGAATCATAAACTACGTCTTTTGAAGCAAATGATACCTTATACTCATACTCTGTTTGCGCTGCTTTACTGGTAATTGTCGGATAATAGTAATCCACACTGTAGTCGTGTGAATCATACAGAGATGTTTTTATCTGCAGCGGTCCTGTATAGAAACTGTTATAGTCATCATCCTCAATTTCGAAAGCCAATTCTATATCTGATATTTCATTAATGCCATATAAAATCAGATCGTCATAGTTAAACTTTATGGATTCCATTGATTTTTTGCCGGCAATTACATCGGAGTAAAGATACCCCGTAGTAGTCATATATCCGTTAATAGAGTTGCAGCTGTAGCCTAAGGTACCGCAAAGAAATGTCAAATTCTTGTCACTGTTGTTCTCGATGATCAAACCAAGTTCTGCATAATATCCGTAGTAGTCCAGACCGGTTGCGGTTATCTTTACGTCATTGCTGTCATACAACACTGTCTTTTCTATTTTCCCGTTCTGATTGAACTCACCAAAACTTAAATCGATCTCGGCATCAGCAGTGTCCTGTGTGTCCGGTTCAGTTTCAGTATCCGGCTCGGTTTCAGTATCCGGCTCGGTTTCAGTATCCGGCTCAGTTTCAGTATCCGGTTCAGTCCCGGTATCCGGTTCAGTCCCGGTATCCGTTTTGGAATCAGGCAGTTGCTGGGACTCATTCTGATTGCCTGTGTCTGTAGGTCTTGAATTATTATTGCATGCAGCCAAAGATGCAACCAGAATAAGAACGATCAAAGTGAATAATATTTTTTTCATTTCTCTGTATCCCTTTCGCATATAATTTTCACTTACAAAAACAGTATAAACAATGTATAAGTCAAAGTCAACATATCTTTATTCACAATGGAAGACCTTCGTCGTATTGCGAACACTTCTCGATCAGCGAACTGCGTTTTCCGGCTCTTAAATCGAAAAGCAAGTGCCGCAGAAGATGCAGACTTTATGATGAAATACTTATCAGTATCCTTTTTTCTGCAGGTATTCGGTGAACATGTCAAGAATTCTTCTTGATACATCCCTGAACGAACTGTCGCGTCCTTTTGCTCTGACTATCCCGGGAGAAATGCGGTAATACAATGTTATGAACATCCTGCCGGCAAGGCTTTTTCTGAGTTTTCTGTCACGGAACCTTCTCAGTATCATGACCTCGGGCGCATCGCATGATCCGTATACGCAGGTCGCGATATAGCACCTTGTGTCTTCGTTTCCGGACGATGTACCGGAGTTTTCCTGCTGCGTCCTGTTAACGTATCCCTTGTTCAGTGATCCCGGTGAAGAAGAATGAATGTGTCCGCCCAGAGGATCCGGGTACGAGGAACCCGTTTTCCTGCCGCTTTTGTCATAGTTTGTATATCCTCCCAGCAGGTCCGGTATGCTCTGTCCTGTCTTCTTTCCTTTGCTGTCATAATGTGCCCAGCCTCCGAGAAGATCAGGCTCAGAGTGTCCTATCTTGCGTCCTTTTTCATCATATTCCGTGTAACCGCCCAGAAGATCCGGGACGCTTTCTCCGATCTTCCTGCCTTTTTCGTCGTAATGTGTGTATCCTCCGAAAAGGTCAGGAACACTGGTTCCCTTTCTGCCCATAACAGTCCTCTCCTATCGTACTACATATGATCGGTTGCATCTGGTTATGGATAATGATCAGATATAGAATATCCTGTTGGGTTTTCTCTCAGCGGCACGGGGAAGCTCTCCGTCATAATAACCTATGGCGCAGTGGCCGATTCCTTCCCAGTCTCCTGTAAGGCCCAGGCTGGAAATGAGTTCTTGATATTCAGGTGTGGCGAACTCCTCTTTCGCTCTGTGGATCCAGATGCTGCCCAGTCCCAGGGAATGCGCGGCAAGCATTAGGTTCTGCATCACAAGGCTTCCGTCACAGATATATGTGGGGGACGATCTGTCGGCAAGTACCGCGATGACAAGCGGAGCGCCGTAGAAAGGGTCGAATCCTTCCGGCCAGCCTCCTATCTGTCTGTTCAGTTCAGCAAGTCTGTCCCTCTGTTCTTTATCGGTGAACGCTATGGTGACCACAGGCTGTCTGTTCATGCCGCTGGGAGCGTACAGTCCTGCTTCGAGAATAGTATCGATCGCTTCCCTTTCAGGCATTTCAGGCCTGAACTTTCTGATGCTGCGGCGTTCTCTTATGGCTTTGAGTACTTCGTTCATTTTTTCCTCCTTACAGACTGCTGATCTGGATTTTGGTCATTAATCAGCTGTTTTTTTATTTTCTAATCTGAATATAGTTATATACAAAAACAGTTCCGTTTTCAATAGCTCACAGGCAAAAATTATACCTCCGTTTCATTATTAAGGGTTTTTGAATCAGGTGATATTTTTTGCAATTCTTTAGCCTCGAAATGCCATTTTCAGAGGCTTTTTTCCCG
>JAFTCY010000058.1 GCA_017454465.1 Clostridia bacterium | reverse complement strand
GAGTGCAAGGTTCCTCATGTTAGCCGCGATGGGCAGGAACAGCATGAAGATCACCGCCAGGATCGTGCCGACGAAGATGAACGGCGTACGCTTGCCTCGGTTGGTGCTCACCCTGTCAGAGAGAGCTCCGAAGATCGGCAGCATGAACAGTGCAAAAATATTGTCCAGCGCCATGATCGCTCCCGACACTGTGTCCCCGATGTTGAAGAAGTACTTCAGGATAAGGGGGATGATGTTGTCATACATCTGCCAGAAAGCGCTGATGGCCAGAAATGCGAATCCTATGAGGATCGTCCGCTTGGTATCGAGTTTCATAATAGCATCTCCTTAATACTGTTGAATATATAAGTGGGCTCTATGCCAAATCTGACTATGTCTTCCGGAGTGCCCTCTCCCTAAAAGGAGAAAGGCAGTGTCTATCCCCGCGTTCACGCCGCAGGCGATATCCGTATATATGCGGTCTCCCATTATGAGGGTCTCTTCCCTGGTAAAGCCGAACTTTTTCATGGCAAGTTCAGGCATTATCGGCTCAGGCTTTCCCATGAATCTCGGAAGCCTGCCGGTGGAATGCTGGAGCATCTGGGCCATCGATCCGCAGTCCGGGACGGAACCGAATTCCGCCGGGCAGACCCAGTCCGGGTTCGCCGCGAGATAAGGCAGGTCCGGCTTTTCATTGAGAAGCCTGCTCACGTCCTCGAGTTTCCTGTAGGTAAGCTCCCGGTCGAAGCCGAGGATGACCATGCCTATGCCCTCCTCGTACCGGTCGGTGATATCGAAGCCGGAATCTTTCAGCTGTTTTCTGAAGGACTCAGTGCCCATGACGTAGATCCTGATCCCTCCCGCGCCCTGTCCGAAGTTCTCGTTGAGATACCAGATCAAAGCGTCCACGGAAGTCAGAAAGTCATCTTCCTCCGCCGGGATCCCGAGCCTCTTCATCTTCTCAAGGTATGCATCGATACCCCTGGACGAGTTGTTCGTGAGGAAGACCGCCCTTCCCTTCGAGCGGACGCGTTCTATGAAATCCGCCACTCCGGGCAAAAGCCTGTCGTCCAGATATATGGTCCCGTCCATGTCCATGAGGAAGAGTTTTTTGTTCGAAAGATCCGCAAACTTGTCCATGTTAAGATTATACCATTTTAAACTGCGGTTGTCGATACAATAAAACAGAGACCGGATCGCTCCGGTCTCTCACTATTTGGTCCATTTTACGGTATCAGTTTTCCGTCTTCACCGAATACGTAGGTCACGCCTCCTATCTCGACCGTGCAGTTCTTCTGCATGTAGCCTGCCTTGATATAGTACTTGTCGCCCTCATACTCCAGAAGCCTCGTCTCCTCGACCATATATCCGTCGGGGCCGATCCAGCAGTCTCCGATGGAATCCTTCGCCCAGCCGTTCGAGACCATGTAACCGTCGTCGCCAAGATAGCACCAGCCTTTGGAGTCTTTCTTCCAGACGTTCTTTACTGTCTTTCCGTCAGATCCTAGATACATCCATCCGTGGCTGTCCTTCATCCACTTGTTCTGGTCTCTGTAGCCTTTGGTAGTGTGATACCAGTCGCCGTCGACCTGGACCCACTGTGTCTTCTCTACCATGTATCCTTCTGAGCCGATGTAGCACCAGCCTTTCGAATCCTTGGCCCAGCCGTTGGTCACCATCTTTCCGTCCTCACCGAGGTAGCACCAGCCTTTGGAGTCCTTCATCCATTTGTTCTGATCCCTGTAGCCCTTGGTGATGTGATACCAGCAGCCGTCGACCTTGAGCCACTGTGTCTTTTCGACCATGTAGCCCTCTGATCCGATCCAACACCAACCTTTCGAATCCTTGGCCCATCCGTTCGTGAGCATCTTTCCGTCATCGCCCAGATAGCACCAGCCCTTGGAGTCCTTCTTCCAGGCGTTCTTTGCCAAGGTGCCGTCGGGGTTGAAGAAGTACCAGTAGCCTTCTGACTTAAGCCAGCCCGGTTTGAATTTCAGAGGGATATAGAAATCCGCTCCTCCGTCGCTCACGCATTTCATCACTACGTCATCGCGTTTGACTCCGTTTACATAGACGCTGAATCCCGGGCAGTCGCCGGACAGTGTATAATCCGTGCATTCATATAACGCATCAGCCCACTCTTTTCCCGCTGAATTCAGAACATCTATGTATGAGACCCCTATGGCATATTCTTTTTCAGGACTGATATAGTCCGTAGAGCTGAAAAGATCATACCAGCGGATCTTACCCTCTTCATCGGTATAATTGGAGAAAAGTCCCTTGCCGCTTCTGATGTAGAACGTATTCGCAGGTGAATAAGAAAGGCTGTCCTTGGCGATCGCGCGCAGCTCGCCTTCAGTATACGTCGTCTTCAGAACGACAGCGTTCTCATCATAGGTAAAATAGATCTCCGAGACCTTCTCAAACGGCAGTACCGTCACTGTTGCCGAATCCGATTTCGTCGGATCCTTGACGGAAGTTACGGTAACGGTAAGAGTTTCCGCGGTCTCTTTTGGCGATATGGTCAGCCGGCCGGTATCTGAAATGACGGTATCGGCGCTGTTGTTATTGCTGACGGACCAGGTAACTGATTTGTCGGCTTCCGTACCGGTCACCGTGGCTTTGAATGAACACTCAGTGCCGGGATAACGGCTTATCTCCTTCGGACTGATCGTCACGCTCTCGATAACGGGATCCTCCTGAACTACAGTTACTGTTTTCGTATCATATTTTTTGTTATTTGCATTTGACGTCGCCGTAACAGTGAGCGTTTCCGCGCTCTCGTCTTCTCCGACCCTTAGGACGCCTTCATTGCTGATCACTGTGCCTGCGCTGTTTCCGTCGCTGACAGACCAGATCAGCGATTTATCATCCATGTTCCCGGTAACTGTCGCCGTGAACTGATGAGATGTACCGACCTTCACGGACACATCGTTGCCTTCGATCGTGACAGACTTGATCACCGGATCCGTAGAAGCAGGACCCATAGGAATGAGTATATCTGCCAAGCCGTCTTCTTCACACCTGAGGATCGCATCATCACGCCTGATGCCGTTGACGTATACGCTGAATCCCGGGCAATCACTTGCCAAAGTATAATCCGTGCAGGCATACAGCGCATCGGCCCAATCGCCCGCTTGCGAAAGAACATCTATGCCGTTGAACCCGATCACATATTCTTTATCCGTGCTGATCGGTTCTTCCGAATTATATGTACCGAACCAGTAAGTCGCATCTTCGTTAACGTACTTAAAGAAAAGCCCACTCATGCCTCTGATATAGAATGTATTATTCGGCGTGTACTTCATGTTTTTCTGCGTTATGGCATTCAGTTCGCTTTCCATGTACGCCGTATTAAGAACTATGGTATCCGGATCATAAGTGATATAGATCTCAGATACTACGTTGTCCGCCGCGTACGCCTGCCCGTTCACCATGGGCAAAAACGCAAAAATCATGACCACCGCCATGACTATTCCCAACGTTCTCTTCAATATATCCATGTTTTTTCCTTTCTGCCCAAAGCGGCTCAGCAAGGGAAACAACTTGTTTTTCACACTTTCATTTTACCTTCTGCATTTCACTTTTGTCAAGCGGTAAAGCGCGGCCCGGCGGCAGATGTTTTGCGGTAAATAACATAAAAAAACGACCCGGAATGATCCGGGCCGTTTCAATATAGCTAATAACTTTCAACTAATTAATTTGCTATTAATTATCTTGTGGAAGCGTCGTAGAGTTCTTCTGCGTTGTCCCACTCTTTGATGATCTCAGGGATGATCTTGTAAAGGTCACCTACGAGACCGTAGTCAGCGATTTCCATCATCGGGCAGTCAGGATCCTTGTTGATAGCAACGATGATCTTGGATCCGGACATACCGGCCTGGTGCTGGATAGCT
>JAFTCY010000057.1 GCA_017454465.1 Clostridia bacterium | reverse complement strand
TCCGTCCTGTACAGTGCTTCCTGACAGGCCGAACAGAGAACATACCGAGGGAGCAAAAATTGCAAACAAAGCGGAAATCACACCGCCTGTGACTATGCCCGTGATAACAGCGATGGACATGATCCTTTTGATCGCGTCTCTGTTCCGCTCAGCGAAAAAGGTACCGCAAAGAGGCTGCACGGTGTCGCCAAGAGCGGAATAAATAGCAAGCGCTATGTATGATACGTTCTGGACGATGTTGAACTGGGCAAGTGCGCTGTCGCCGCCCAGTCTGAGCAGAACGTTGTTAACGATTAGAAGTGCTGCGAATTGTCCTATATAACCGAAGGAAGATGACATTCCGGTCTTCAGGACTGAAAAAATGAGTTTGAAGTCCGGCTTGACGAAACGGAAACGCAGAATGGCCCATTTTCTTGTAAAGTGAAGCAGGAAAATGCAGATACCCACAGCTTTCCCAAGCACGGTTGCCAGGATCGCTCCCCGGACATCCATGCCAAAGACCAGTACGAAAAGGGCACTGGCGCCGATATCGGTCAGATATCCTGCAACGTATCCTGCGCTTGCAAGTTTTTCGTTATCATCGCAGCGGACGCAGTAGTACAGGAGAAAATACAGGAATGTAAGAGGAGCCCCCCAGAACATGATCTGCAGATAGTCCTGGGTGTAGTTCCACAGTTCGCTTTGCGGTGAACCAGCCCCCAGCAGCTGCAGAATGAATGGCATCAGAAGAAGGCCCGCCGCTGCTATAAGGACACTTACGGCCAGAGCTACGATGAGCATCTGTGAAAAAACGGATATCCCCTGTTTCGCCTTGCCTTTTCCAAGTGATCTTGTGTAGTGGACAGAGGTCCCGACTGCGATACCGATATCAAGCACGTTGTATATCATGTAGACAGGCGCAACAAGTGACATGGTCGCAAGTCCCGTCTTGCCTATGCGTATACCGACAAACAGGGCATCGGCTATGTCGCCGAGAGCAAGGCCTATGGCTGAAAAGAGCGTGGGCCAGAAGAGGCGGCGGAACATGCTGTCGGTAAAGGATTTGCTCTTTATATTACTGTGTTTTATATCACTCATAGGGCGACTCCCTTCCAGACCCGTACCAGTTCCTTCGGTCTGCGCAGCAGTTTGTGTGTTCTAAGTCCCGGTATCCCCATGTCTTCCTCCGAATCTACAGTTTTAACTTCTGGGGGAAGTGCATTGTAAAGAGCCCATTTGACATAGCAGTCGCAACGGTTGTCGAGTACCTTGCAAAAGCATATATCATAGATTTCAGGGGTGATAAATGTGCCAAGGGTATACGCGATGTCTTTGCCGTCAGCTATAAAAAGCAATCCCCACAAGCGGAGCCGGGAAAAATTGCTCAGTGCCGTCTCGGCCGGGGAAGTGTCTGCAAGGTCCTGTGAAATACGTCCATCTGCCCATTGCCTGTTGATAAGTATCGCTCTTTCAATGTTTTCCGGAGCAAGAAGCTCGGTCGACCAGTTCTGTGCCACGGAACGGCCGAGATTCACCTGATGCCGCAGGCTTTTGTATTCTTTGCCGGGCAGCGCTATCTGCTCATCTTTATCATAAAGGTAAGGGTAATCGTCACGGCAGTCCGTAAAGGAAAATATCCCGGGGTATTCTTTTTCCAGGAAACATCTGTCGCTGTCGCTTACATAGAAAAAGACGGGTGACTCATGGAGAAGCAGCTCATTGATCAGTTTCTTTTTTCCGGATGCAGACCCGCAGGGAAACAGGTATGCGTTATTTCCCCTTGACCCGTATCTGATAATATAGGCATCATCAGACAGGCATATACTGTACTGCTCGCTTTTCTGCCAGGAATAAAGTGAGGCGAATGTGTAAACATGCAGCGTGCTGCCGGAGCCGGAGCGGATGCTCTCAACCTGATCTATCTGAGACAGGGTGATCCGGCGGAAACGCAGATGTGACAGTATTCTTTTATCCGCATGGCAGCTTGTTGAGAAAGCTGCCATAGTGGTAGCATCATTCATTTGTATGAAAAATCCAGTCTGTGAGATGGTATTTGTTCAATTATACAATAATTTACAGTTTATGTAAACATGACTTGGTATTTACATAAGGTTTCTGTTTGTTCGGTGAACAACCGCAGGAAATGATTTGTGATCTTCATTATTTGTGCTGTATCCGGTTTTCTATGATCTCATCTATGTATACCGCAGCGACTGCTTCAAAGGCATGGTTCAGACTGGAATGCGGGCTCCAGTGTTCCCAAAGCGTTCCGGTGGTTCTTGCCATCCTGAGAAACAGTTTTTTGCACTCGGTTATCACTTTGTCATACAGTCTGTGTCTCATCAGGATCCCGAACCTGAGATGGAATCCAACAAGGACATTGGCAAAATGAACATCCGGGTACACCGTCTGAAAATCTCTGGAAGGACCGAACTCGTTGATAAGAAGATCAAACAGGGCAGGGAATTCCTCCGGAGAGGCAACACCGAAATAGAATGGGTAATACTGTCCTGTTTCGGTGGTATGTCCGGTCTTGACAAGCATTCCACTGTCATCCCGTACTGCGTTGTCTTCGAAGAACCTGCCGTTCCATGCCATTTCCTTTACGGTATTTTTGATCTTTACGCTTCTGTCGAGCAGCTTTTCGTCTTTATACAGAACCGATGCGGCTCTGAGCATGTCCGCCCACAGCATGTTGGTGGGATAATTCAAGCCTCTTATATACTCAGGAGTGTTGCACATGCTCCATTCCACGAATACCCAGCCGTCCATGTTCTCAATAAGGCCATACTCGTTAAGGTATCTGTCGAAAAAGTCTATAAGACCGTAGACCGTATTCTTTGCCCTGTCTATAAGATCCCTGTCCCCGCTTCTTTTAAGATAGTCCTCAAGCTCAAGGACGAACCACATGGACCAGTTGGGAATATATGAGCCGTTTGCGTGATCGCATGGATAGCACATGGGGATCATCTGCGGCGGCAGTTCTTTTAGATGAGGAGCCAGTATATAGTTTTCGAGGAAATTCTTCTCGACCCTGTTATCCCCCGTAAACAGCTTCTCGGCTTTTGAGGAGAAGAATGAATCGCACAGCCAGCCGGCCCGCTCACGGGAAGGGCAGTCAGTGGGTACGTCAACGGCATTCTGAGCATATGTGTTTACCGCGGCCCGGACGATCTCATTCAGTTCCGGATCGCCATAGTCAAATTCAAACCGCACGGCATCGGGGTTTTCATAGTTGACCATCCGGAAAGAAACGATGATGACCTCGCCGGAAAGGACCGAAAGCTGGACATACCTGGCCGACACGGCTTCAAATGTCAGCAGGTCAAATGATTTCGTTCCGTTACCCGGATCAAGCGTATATTTTACGCAGTTTACCGTATTGTTCCTGAAGGGATTCACGCTTTTCGCTGATCCCTCAACATCGATCAGTTCGTCAAACGTAATAAGCAGTTCGGTCAATCCGGAACAGAGAACATCAAGCCTGAAAAAACCTGCTATGGTCCTCCCGAAATCATACGTTGCGTACTGCCCGCCGGCAATTGCTCCGGTAAAATGCGTGAGTTCCGTCTTCTCAATGCAGTGTACGCTGTCAGCCTGCGCAATAAGGTCCTCTTCCAGTTCGGATACTGCAAAGCCGCCTATCTTTTCGTCTTCTTCCGCATAATCGTAACCTTCAGCAGGGTCTTTTGTTATTGTTTCGAATGAACCGCTCCGTAAAAGGTCAGGAGCCTTCAGCTCAAAAACGGGATAGCTTACGCCTCGGGAGAGCAGAATATTCGTATGAACTTCTTCTTTTTCCCACGGCACGCCTGCCGGGCCTTTTCCTTTTCTGAAACCGGCAGGATCCCCGGTGAGACGGTATGCTTCGGTAAAGCAGCGCTGGAAAGAATAGCGCCGGGTTTTCTGCACCCGTTCTGTTATCCTGTAAGACTCAAAATCATCAGCCTCTGCTATGATTTCGCCGCCTGACAGGATCTCACATGCAAAATAGGCATGTTCTTTGACGATATAATAGTTGTTTACCTGCGCAGAATATACTTCTGCGGTTATGATCAGTTCCCCGTCTTGCGGCACCGCTTTCTCGACGGTGTATTCATCCGTCCTGGTATATCCGTGTGCGGCTCTAGCGGGTCCGTATCCTGTAAGCTCTCCGTTTACGAACAGACGGTAAAGATTCGATGCTGCGAGACGTATCCTCAGATCGCCTGACTGCCTGCAGATATACCTGAATGACGCAAGTACGTTTTTCTCTTCAGAGAGGCCTTTCAGCCAGACAGCTTTCACAGAATGAGCTCCTTTCCTGATCCTATATCCTGTCGCAGAGTTTTTCGTAGTAATAGACCGGCAGCGCGGACCATCCGTGGCACAGGCTTCCGCATACACCGATTATGTCATTGTCACCCAGTATTGTCTCCCAGAAGGATGTGGCGTTGTTCCTGAGCATATGAAGGTAGTTGCGGTCGATCTCATCGAGAATCATATCCCTGTATCCATTCCTGTCACAAAGGAGAAGGGCGTCATATCTGAAGCTGAGCATGCTGAGCGTAGAAGGGATCACGTCGAATCCGAGACCGCAGTCGCCGTCGGCCGCGACTATTTTCAGCACGTTGTTTCCCCCGGGCAGTTTGCCTTCAAGCGCAAGGCAGCATATCGCGTTGGTAAACACGCTGTATCTTTCGCGGTCATCTCCCTCACGTGTGAAGAAGAGTCCCTTTTCCTCATCATAGAAATATGATAACAAAGCATGGTTCAGTTTTTCCCTGATCTCTGAATAATAAGCGGCGTCATCCTCTTTCCACAGTGCACGCGAAATGAATGACATCGATTTCAGCGCAAGCGACAGATACGCGTTGAGCGGAGCATCGAACCCCGCTTTTACGTACCGCCCGTCATCCTCTCCCATAAGGGTGGGCTGCCATTCGTAGAAATTCCATATCCTGTCGCTGGAGGGCAGGTTTCTGAACAGGCCGTTGGGACAGAGATTATCCGTGAAATTATTCAACATTACGCAAAGCTTGTCATAGACCTCTTCAGCCAGGGTAATGTCGTGTGTGTGTTCTATATACTCGCTCATCTGGATATAATAGGCGAGAGTATAGGACGGTATGGTAGGTTTTATCGTGGCGGGGAAGCACAGGTCAAGAAGCTTGTCGTTTCCCATGCCCTCAGCAATCAGCCTCAGTGACGCTCTCGCAAATTCACGCTCATTGAAGCAGTAATATCCGCAGAGCATCTGGTTCCTGGAATCAAGGGTGTACATCGCCTGTTCCCTTGACGGACAGTCCTCATAGTGCTCATGCATGCAGTTGATCAGGGTATTCTCGCAAACTTCGTATATCGTGTCTCTCAGCAGATTGCCGGAATCCGGTTTCTTTACTGTCAGGGGATATACCGTCGGACGCATTCCAGCATAATATATGATCGCTTCTTTTGAATGGATGAAGAACTGGATATAACGGCATCCCACCCTGCGGAAAGTGTCGGTGCACATGTGTCTGCCTTTTGCAACATCAAAGGTGCATGAAAAATTGATTGCTGCAGTCCTGCATCTTCCGTCGCTGAGATGCTCTCCCCATCCGATGTCTACCCTGGCATCCTCCTGGAGTTCTATCTCGAATTCGATAAACCCTGATGTTTCATTCTCAAGGTCAATAAGAAAATATATTCCCTCGGATTCTTCAAGGCTGTTCTTCATATGTATGGGGTCGACTCTGGGAAATCTTGGATTAAAGGGGCACCTGCCGTTTAGCATCTGTATGAACATGAATGAGAGATCGGCGTGCTGCATGTCGATCCCGGTTCCCCGGCTGCATGTATATTTGAATGCCCCCTGGGAACAGACTCTTGCCTCGGCTCTGTCAAGCAGTTTCAGTTTCTTTACCGGACGTATGTGACCGGGCAGAGCCGTGCCTGGTATGATACGGCTTTTTTTGAACGCGTCTTCGCCGGAAAAGCCGACGCGTTTGCCGAATGAGAGGCCCAGCTGGGAAGAAATCAGTATATTCTGATGCTGCAGGTATTCAGGGCTCAGCCTTGACAGAGTATCTTCAGATGACCAGATGACCGGGCAGTCATTTGAGTCGGTGACTTCATATATGAGCAGCGGGGTGCCTGTCACATGGGTGCTGGTCTCTGCGCCGCTGTACCAGACGATGATCTTGATCCTGTTCTCCCCGTCAGACAGATGCTTTGTAATGTCGACGGAGTCATATACCTTGTAATGCGGGTAATCGGCGTACTGACCGAACTCCGCCAGTTCTTCGTTTATGAAAAGGGAATAGTCCGTGTCGCAGGATATCGCGAGGGTATATGTCTCGTTATCCTTTTTAACGAGAGTGTCGATAAACTCCGCATGTTCATCACACGAGACTGCAGAATCAAGCCATATCCAACCGGCTTTTTTGAATGTCATAACTGATCCTCCTGAAAATCTACTGAAAATCTATTCGGTTTATTTTACCATTTTTACGCAAAAAAAGAAATATGCACTGACGCGAATCAGTGCAATTCCAATGTCTGTTTTTATTTGTTTTCTGCTTCTTCATTCTGTTTTTCAGCGAGAAAAGACCTAACCTGAGAAAGCTGATATTCAACAGAAGTCTTTGAGGGACCTCCCGGGACATTTCTCCTGTTTACGCAGTTGTCCAGATTGATCGCGTCATAAATATCCGCCTCGAAAAGATCCGAGAACTGCCTGTACTCATCGAGAGAGAGAAGTTCAAGATCAGTCTGCTTGCCAAGACAGTAGGATACCAGTTTTCCGCTTATTTTATACGCATCCCTGAAAGGCATTCCCTTCCTGACAAGATAGTCGGCACAGTCGGTGGCGTTGATGAATCCGGATGCCGCCGCCTTCCTCATTCTGTTTCTGTTGACCTTCATGGTCCTGATCATTGAGCAGAAAAGCTCAAGACACATTTTGCTGTTATCTATGGCGTCAAAGACCGCTTCCTTGTCTTCCTGCATATCCTTATTGTATGCAAGCGGAAGCCCCTTCATCATGACCAGAAGTGTGTTCAGGTCTCCGTAAATCCTCGCCGTTTTACCGCGTACGAGTTCAGCTATGTCAGGATTCTTCTTCTGAGGCATTATGGAGGAACCTGTGGAATACGCGTCGTCAAGCTCTACATATGCAAATTCTGATGATGACCAGAGTATTATTTCTTCCGAGAATCTGGAAAGATGCATCATTATCAGAGAAAGGTCGAAAGCGAATTCGATGAGGAAATCCCTGTCAGACACTCCGTCGATGGAGTTCTGTGTTATGCCGTAAAGGCCAAGTTCTTCAGCCACCATCTCCCTGTCGATCGGATAAGTGGTCGTCGCCAGCGCCCCTGATCCGAGAGGAGAGACACTTGTCCTGATTTCGGTCTCGGTCAGGCGGTCGTAATCCCTCATGAACATGAAGGCGTACGCAAGGACATAATGGGCAAATGTTACGGGCTGGGCTCTCTGGAGATGAGTGTATCCGGGCATTACCGTGTCTGTGTTTGCTTCAGCTATGTCGGCTATTGTTTTTATGAGTTCTTCGGCAAGGGCCAGAACGGACTCTATCTCTTTTTTGATATACAGCCTGATGTCCAGCGCCACCTGGTCATTGCGGCTTCTGGCGGTGTGGAGCCTCTTTCCCACGTCACCGAGTCTTTCGGTCAGTACCTGTTCTATGAACATGTGTATGTCCTCGGCTTCTGGATCCACGGGAAGCGTGCCGCTTTCAAGGTCATTCAGGATGCTTTCCAGCTCGGAAACTATTTTTGATGAATCTTCTTTGGATATGATACCGCATTTTCCCAGCATGGCTGCGTGGGCAACAGAACCTTCTATATCCTCTCTGTACATGCGTGAATCAAACGAGATCGAGGAGTTGAAATCGTTTACCCTCGGGTTTTCGGCTTTTGAGAACCTTGCGTCCCACATTTTTGCCATAAGAAAGACCACCTGTAAATGAATTATTTGACTTGATTATACCACCTCAGAAGTTTTAATTCCAGTTCTTCTGTGCCTGGGCGCGAACTTTTATCGGAAGCCCGAACAGGTTTATGAATCCGTTGGCGTCTTTCTGGTTATAATCTTCGTCCTCGCCGAAAGAGGCGGTCTGTTCATTGTAAAGGGAACATGGCGAGGTCACACCGGCGTTAATTATATTTCCCTTGTACAGCTTCAGCTTCACATCTCCGGTAACTGTCTTCTGAGTTTCATCAACGAAGGCGCATATCGCCTCCCTCAGAGGAGTGAACCACTGTCCGTTATAGACGACCTCCGCAAGTTTCTGAGCCACTGTAGCTTTAAAATGTGACGTTTCCTTGTCGAGTGTTATGGTCTCAAGTACCGAATGCGCATGGTAAAGTATAGTTCCGGCAGGCGTCTCATATACGCCGCGGCTCTTCATGCCGACAAGGCGGTTCTCGACTATGTCCAGCAGGCCGATGCCGTTTTCGCCGCCGATATGGTTCAATGCTTCTATAAGGCTGACGGGATCCATTTCTTTGCC
>JAFTCY010000056.1 GCA_017454465.1 Clostridia bacterium | reverse complement strand
CATCAATGATGTCTTTTACCGAGGCATACCTGGTCTTAGGATCGATACGAGTACACTTCTCGATGATTCGGTCATAGGCAGATCCTGACAGCGACTGTCTTGAAAATTTGCCATAGACGATGGTGGCCATAACGACGCCCAGCGCATACATATCTGTGTGGATGGTTGATGAGCCAAACCCATATTGCTCAGGCGCCGCATAACCCGCGGTACCGATTAGTTGAGTATCCTGTTCTGCATCGCCAAGGTACTGTTTGGCCGCGTTCATATCCAAAAGTTTGACCGCTTCATCTTCAGTGACGATGATGTTTGAGGGCTTGATATCCCTATGGACAATTGGCGGAACACATTGATGCAGATCCAGCACAATTCTGCAGAGCTTCGTCATGATGGCTACCGCTTCCTGCTGGTTGAAATGCCTTTCTTCTATGAGCTGCTGGAGGCTGGTTCCGTTTATGTATTCCTCAATGACGATTAAGCGCTCATTGTCTTTGATCACTTCATAAATTCTTGGTGTGTTTGCGATGGGGTGGTGGATAAGATAGTCATAGACGTCCGCGCTAAAGACATCCAGAGTTTTCTTGACGTAAAGCCTTCCGGTATTCTGATTTTGAACAAGAAAAACCTCGTGAGGGGCATTGAGCACACCTATCTCTTTGTAGTATGATAGGGTCAATTCATCACTTGTTGTCATTGGATCACCACCCGCGGCTGCTATGCAGTCATTATATCATAGAGCGTAGAATTATTCGAGGTGCAAAATGAAAACGACAGATAATTTGACTTCGGTATTGAAGTCAACTCATCCGAATGAACTGAAAGAAGTGTTTGAGTCTCATTGGGAAAAGATCGTCTCTTCCGAGAAGCCTTTTTCAGACTATATGAAAGGCCTGCTGAAGCAGAGAGGCCTCAAACAACAGGATATTTTCCTCGCCGCAGACATTTCGGAGAGATACGGATACAAGCTGATTAACGAGGAAAAACACACAAGGCAGAGGGATACGATCATCAGGCTCTGTCTTGCCGGCAAATTCACCCTGCTTGAAGCACAGCGAGCCCTGAAGATATACGGTATGCCGTCTCTTTACGCAAAGATCCCCAGGGATGCGGTGCTCATTATAGCGTTCAACACCGGAATTTACGAAATATCTAGCGTAAACAGTCTGTTATCCGAAAACGGACTGGAAACTTTGCGCCCCTGCTCACAGGAATTGTAATTTTTTCCAGTTTTGCCACCGTTGCGGTGGCAACATTTATTTTTGCCTTTTGGTATAATTCTCTTGCAGGCTAAGAGCCTGGCAAAAAATGAAAACAATCTGGAGGAAAAAATGAAAACGATCTGGAAAGCACTTATAATAGTCGTCATAATGGCGACCCTGGCTGTCATATGTTTCGCCGCGGGGACGCTGGTTTCGATCAATGTCGATCCATCGATCAAGATCCTGGTAAACGGACAGGAATTCCACCCGAAAGACGCAAAGGGCAATGACGTCATGACATTCACGTACAACGGGACTACATACTGTCCTCTCAGGGCTTTGGCAGAGGCATACGGTCTTGAAGTCGGATATGACAGCAATCTTAAAATGGCTACGGTGAACCAGCCCGGTACAAAGTCGAATGAAACACCAAGCGGAACGTCGATCAGAAAAGAGATCAAAGATGCCATAGACAGCTATGAAGCGTTCATCGACGAATACTGCGAATTCATGAAGAGCTATGACACCTCCGACTATACGCTGCTGACAAAATATGCTTCCCTTCTCACAAAAATGACGGAATACACCAGCAAAATGGAAGAAATAAGCAAAAAAGATCTGAACTCCGAGGAGTTGAGCTATTATACTCAGGTCTACCTGAGATGCGCTCAAAAGCTCTCAGCCATCCAGTAACTGAGAAACATCTGCTTCGGATGATGCAGGTTCTACAATTGTAGAGCCTGCTTTTTTTCATGGCCACTGCCGGTCAAAGCACTTGAATTGATCCATTACAAATGATATCATAAGGGGTGGGGCAGTTTCCGGAACCGCGGCACTGGCACAAACGCCCCTATCCGTTGCCCTTTTTCATTTATCTGCCCGCCGCTGCCCGGCAGCGGCGAAATAATAATACACATCTAAAACTGAGGAGTATCTGAAATGAGCAAGAGATCATTTAAGGCCGTTACATGTTCCATATTGCTGCTGTTCCTTATACTGAACGTCAGTCTGACTTCATTTGCGGCTGGCAGCGGCACATCTTCCTTGTCATCTTCCGTTCAAAAACCGGGAGATCTCAACAGAGATGGAAACGTGGATCTTTCTGATGTGGTACTGCTTCTTCAGCATTATCTATTCCCAGACCTGTATCCCCTTCCGGGTTCCGAAAATGCGGATGACAGGTATATATACAAACATGTAGTTATCCTGGGCGTTGACGGGGGAGGTGCCGCATTCAAACAGGCTGACACTCCGAATTTGGACAGGATATTCGAAAACGGATCTGTTACATATACTGCTCAGTGCATGACACCGTCAATAAGCGGGCAATGCTGGGGCTCCATGCTCCATGGAGTTCTTCCCGAGTACCATGGGTGCAACAACTCGATGTCGACCCCCTACCCCTCCGACTCGAACTTTCCGAGCATTTTCAGGGTGGTCAGAGAATCCGATCCAGGCTGTTCCCTGGCTTCGTTCAACAACTGGACAGTGATCAACAACGGCATTCTGGAAGGAGATCTGGGGATATACATGGACAGCGGCAATGACGATGCCGTTGCCGGCAAAATAGTCAATTACCTTGAAAAGAACCAGCCAAGACTCATGTTCGTTCAGTTTGACAGCGTGGACGGAGCGGGCCACAGCTACGGCTGTAACAGCCAGATCTATCTGGATCAGATATCACATATCGACTCCCTTATCGGCGGCATCTATGACAAAATGGTAGATACCGGCATGATGGAGGACACGCTCCTGATCGTTGCCCCTGACCACGGGCACAAGCCTACCGGCGGCCACGGTGGAAATTCCGATGAGGAAATGAATGTCATGATTGCTGTGGCAGGCAAAACAGTCGTCAAAGGCGCAATGGGCGAAGCAGACCTTAGGGACATCGCATCAATGGCTCTCTACGCTCTCGGCCTTGAGCAGCCCGCCTCATATACAGGACGGGTGCCTGCAGGCGTGTTCCCCGGTGTTGATGAGACCGAAAGGCCGGTGTATACGGCTCCGGCCGTTGTAAGGTACCAGCACGAGGGAGATGAGACGCCTGCCGAAGGGTCCGGGAAGACTCTCTTCGATTATATGGGAAGCGAAAACATCTCAGCATACCTTCCTTTGGATGGCGACCTCACCGATAAGGTGGGCACATACAATATAAGTCAGAAAGACAAACTGTATTTTATAGACGGATATTACGGACAGGGCGTCAATGTTGCGGACGGTTCCATACTGACCAACTTCGCCCCCGGAACGAATAGTTTTTCCGTGTCCTGCTGGCTGAAAATGCAAAACCTGAAGGCGGATCCGTCCGTATTCGGAAACAAGGACTGGGACTCCGGTCTTAACATCGGCTTCATCGTTGCCTTCGTAGGATCCGGACTTAAATTCAATCTGGGTAATGGATCAGCACGTATGGATCAGGTATTCTCTCTTCCTTCTGACTTCGTCGACGGATGGGTACCGGTTATATTCTCAGTTGACAGAAGTGCCGGGACCATAGGAGTTTCCATTGACTTCGGCGAACTGCAGACGTACCCGATATCAGACAATCTGAAGAATGTTTCATTCAACGGAATAGGCGGACTGAATTTCGGGCAGGACGGCACTTCGAACTACCCTGCTCCGCTTGCGGCGACACTTGACGAGCTCGTCATATACAATAAAGCCCTCACAGCTGACGATATCGCAAATCTCAGGGAATACTATCAGGGTGACAGGGCCAATTGACGTCAGGCACTCCTCGATATACGACCAGAAATAAGAGAAGACACAGGAGTTGAGAGATTATGAAGAACAGACCCTTAAGAACGGCCGTAACCGTTTTTCTGGTGCTGGTCATGATACTTAACGTGAGCTTGCCTGCCTTCGGCACTGTCGAAACACCGGAGCTGAGCACCGACTCCGTGACTTTACTGAGTCCTGGAGACCTGAATGCTGACGGTAAAGTGGACCTCAGCGACGTGGTGATGCTCCTGCGGCATGTCCTGTTTCCGGAGCTTTATCCCCTTCCGGGATCAAATACGGCTGAAGACCGCTACGTGTACAAACATGTGGTGATCCTGGGCGTGGACGGCGGAGGCGCCTTCTTCGAGCAGGCTGACACTCCGAACCTTGACAGGATCTTCGAAAACGGTTCCGTGACGTACGAAGCTCAGTGCATGTACCCTTCCATCAGCGCGCAGTGCTGGGGGTCGATGCTCCACGGCGTCCTTCCGGACTATCACGGACTGCCTAACGGCTCGGACGCCCCCTATCCCTCCGATTCCATATTCCCGAGCATATTCAGGGTAGTAAGGGAGGCTGATCCTTCATGCTCCCTGGCGTCATTCAACAACTGGACGGAGATCAACCGCACGATCCTGGAAGACGGTCTCGGCATATACATGGACAGCGGTTCCGACGGCGTCGAGACAGACAAGATCGTCGCGTATCTCGAGTATAACCAGCCGAAGCTCATGTTCGTCCAGTTCGACAGTCCCGATGTCGCGGGGGCGAAAGGATGGGGCAGCCAGTATTATCTGGATACCATGCATACAGTCG
This sequence comes from Clostridia bacterium, assembly GCA_017454465.1. GTDB lineage: Bacteria > Bacillota > Clostridia > Oscillospirales > CAG-272 > UMGS1696. The sequence continues at coordinate 2,994 of JAFTCY010000056.1, read as the reverse complement.
ATTCCTACATAGGACGGATCTATGACAAAATGGTGGAAACGGGGATGATGGAAGATACCCTTCTCATCGTGGCCCCTGACCACGGCGGCACGTATCTCGTCCAGCCCGACGGGACGGTCACGGGCGGACACGGCGGCAAATCCCCGAGCGAGATGACCATCATGATAGCCGTAACTGGCAAGACGGTCCTGAAAGGCAGGATGGGTGAAGCGGACACCCGTGACATCGCGTCAATCGTTCTCTACGCCCTGGGGCTCGATCAGCCGGACACGTATACCGGAAGGATCCCCGACGGAGTGTTCCCGGGCGTCGAAGGAATGGAAAGGCCGGTATATACGCCGCCCCATGTCATAAGATACGCCCACGAAGGCGAGCCGACTCCCGCAGACGGATCGGGAAAGACCCTCTTCGACTATGTGGACAGAAACAGCGTAGCGATGTATATGCCGCTTGACGGAAATGTGCATGACGCGGTGGGAACGTATACCGTCTCTCCGGCAGGCAGTCTGAGTTTCACGGACGGCTACTACGGACAGGGAGTCAGTGTCGCGGAGGGCAGTATAATGACCGGATTCAGTCCCGGCACTTCCAGTTTCTCGGTCTCCTGCTGGATAAACATCACTATCTACGATTCGGACCCGTCGATATTCGGAAACAAGCTCTGGACTTCCGGCTACAACCGGGGATTCGTGGTGGCATACCGGGGCAAAGACATCAAATTCAATCTCGGAGACGGGTCCAGACGGATGGACGTTTCCTTTGATCTGCCGTCAGATCCTTTCAAAAACGGATGGATGCCGCTCATTTTCGTGGTAGACAGAGAAGCGGGCACGGTCGGAATGTCTGTCGACTTCGGGGCTCTTCAGGTATATGAGATCCCGGACGAGATGAAGAACGTTTCGTTCAGCACCCCGTACGGCATGAATTTCGGACAGGACGGGACGGGAGTCTACCCTGTGCAAATGCCGGCTTCCCTTGACGAGCTGGTTATCTACAGCAGAGCCCTCACCTCCGCCGATATCGCTGGCCTGAAAGCATATTATCAGGGCGACAGGGCCAACTGACCCGCATATGCCCATATCCCATACACAGTTTACGGAGAGAACCATGAAAAACACATTATCGAAGACTCTTACAGCCCTCATCCTCACTGCGGTCATGCTGTTTTGCGCGGTGATGCCGTCCGCAGGCGCGTCCACGGGCTCCTCTTCCGGCGCCCGGGTATCCGGGGACCTGAACGGGGACGGCAGCGTAGACATCGCGGACGTCGTCCTGCTGCTGCAGCATACCCTGTTCCCCGACCTGTATCCGGTGAACTATCCCGGGAGCCTGGACTTCTCGGACGACGGGACAGAAGACATGGCGGATGTGGTCATGCTTCTGCAGCACATTCTCTTTCCTTCGATCTACGACATAAAGCCTATCGATGACCGGTATATATACAAACATGTGGTCATTCTCGGAGTAGACGGCGCCGGAGCTTTTTTCAGAGAAGCTGCAACTCCGAATATCGACAGAATCTTCGCAAACGGATCCGTCACCTATGAAGCACAGTGCATGAAGCCTTCGATAAGCGGACAGAACTGGGGCTCCATCCTTCACGGCGTACTTCCGGAATTTCACGGATGCACAAACTCCTCACATGGGCCGTATCCTTCGGACTCACCGTATCCTAGCATTTTCAGGGTCGTGCGGGAGTCCGACCCGAATGCTGAACTGGCCTCGTTCAACAACTGGTCTGTCATAAACAGCACAGAGATCGAGGACGAGCTCGATGTACATATGGATAATGGCAACGATGACGAAGAGACCGACAAGATAGTAGCGTATCTTGAAAAACACCAGCCCAGGCTCATGTTCGTTCAGTTTGACAGTGTGGACGCAGCCGGACACAGTTTCGGCAACGCAAGCCGCAAATACCTGGAACAGATAAACCATGTGGACGGACTGATCGGACGCATATACGATAAAATGGTCGATACAGGAATGATGGAAGATACTCTCATCATCGTTACGGCTGACCACGGTCATACACAGTCAGGCGGGCACGGTGGAGACTCCAAGGCTGAGATGACTATAATGATGGCTGCTGCAGGCAAGACCGTGGTAAACGGTGTGATGGGAGACGCAGAAAACAGAGACATTGCGGCGATCGCCCTTTATGCCCTGGGCCTTGAAAAGCCGTCGACATATACGGCAAAGATCCCCGGGAACCTTTTCCCTGAAGTGGAAGCAACGCCCAGGCAGGAATACATGCCTCCGGCGGTCGTACGGTATGAGAACCAGGGTCAGGATACACCGGAGCCTGACTCAGGTGATTCACTTTTCGATTTTATAAGTATCGACGATATCGCAATGTACATGCCCCTCGACGGCGACGTCACTGATCTGATCGGTGATTACACCTCAAGCAAGAAAGACAAGATTTACTTCGTTGACGGATACTTCGGACAGGCGGCAGGTGTGGAAGACGGCGCGATACTGACAGATTTCGCGCCGGGTCTGAACAGTTTCTCCATATCATGCTGGGTCAGGCTTAATACCACCAACTCCGATCCCTGTATATTCTCCAACAAAGACTGGGATTACGGCGTAAACCCCGGATTCGTCCTTTCGTACAGAAAAACCGATTCTGGATTCGACATCAAGTTTAATCTTGGAGACGGAACCAAACGCATGGACGTTGAGGGGCTCGGCATGCCGTCAGATTATCTGAACGGATGGATGCCCGTGATATTCGTCGTCGACAGGAATGCAGGTACCGTGGGCGTTTCACTGGATTTCGGTCCGCTGGATACCAGCCGTATAGAGCTTGGCAGCGTCTCATTTAACGGCATAGGCGGCGTCAACTTCGGTCAGGACGGAACAGGCAGCTATAAGGCCCATCTTCCGGCTGTCATTGATGAGATCATCATATTCAACAAAGCCCTGACTTCGGCCGAAATAGCAGCACTGAAGCAGTATTATAAAGCAGAAAGAGTCGAATAACACTGT
>JAFTCY010000055.1 GCA_017454465.1 Clostridia bacterium | reverse complement strand
TGTTCCATTTCTCCTATCAGAGATATCTTGAGAACCAGATCCGCCAGACTTTCGGCTTCAAGGGAACCCCGATCAAAATGATCATCCGCCAGAAAGGCGAGAACGAAGACAATGTGTAGAGGTCTGATATGCTTATACTAATGCTGTACTTTGAGAATTCCGCCAATATAGGCATGAACGGTCCCATGAACGTATGGTTCCCGGGAATGCCGATGGCGGTACATATAGTGATATGGGTGCTTGTGCTTCTGGCGGCGTACATGATCGGCGGGTTCAACACAGCGATCATGCTGTCAAAAAAGATGTACCAGGAAGACGTAAGGGATCACGGAAGCGGAAACGCCGGCTTCACCAATATGATGAGGACATACGGAAAGAAGGCTGCCTGGCTGACCATGCTGGGCGATTTTCTCAAGACGGTGGTCGCGATAATGCTGGGATGGTTCTTCCTCGGGTATCACGGGGCTTTCTTCGCAGCTCTCGCCTGCATCATTGGCCATATCTTCCCCGTCATGTTCAAGGGGAAAGGCGGCAAGGGCGTCATGTGCTTCGCAACGACTCTTCTGACCCTTGACTTCCGCGTTTTCCTCATTGAATTCATTCTGTTCGTGGTCATCGTCCTTATATCGAAATACATCTCACTGGGGTCCGTGATCGGCGCTATGACCACTCCCATATTGTTCCACCGGATCGGGATCATGGGACAGAGATTCGGAATAATAACCCTGGCGCTCATCGCAATGGCGCTCATAATAGTTATAAAGCACGCTCCCAACCTTAAACGCATCTCCCAGGGCAAGGAAAGCAAGTTCTCATTTAAGAAATCCAAGAAGAAGGAAGAGACGAAGGAAGAAACTGAGGCAAAAGAGGGAGAGACATGACGGGAGGCGAAATCTCCCGTTTCGCGGGGACCGTTGCCTCCTCCCTTGAGAACAACAGTTTCATAAGCCTCGTTTTCCACACGCCGGACAAAGCGAACCCCGACGCGGCGGAACAGGGCTTCCTCAAGGCAAAAGGCACGGTAAGGCATATAGGCGGACGGGACATCATACAGCTTGAGACCTTCTTTACTGAAGGCAGGGTCACACAGAGAAACGTTCCGAAGGACGGAGCGGACAGGCTCATATCAGAGTACCTTTCCCTGTTCATGAAGGCTGAACTTTCTGACAGGGACGGGACAGCTTCTCTTTACAGGTCGAAAAAAGGCAAATACGCCTTTATAAAAAACGGCAGCCCCGGAACGAAATCTTACCAGGTGTCTGAAGCGGCGGGCAATGACCAGGCGAAAAAGCGGCTTCTCACAGGTGAAGAGGAGTTTCTGTACCAGCTGGGCGTTTCCTCCAGGGACGGAAGGATCCACGACAAGAAGCAGTCGAAGTTCAGACAGATCTGCAGGTTCTCGGAATATATCAAGGAAGCGGAGGCAAAGCTGCCTTCCGGCAGGGAGCTTTTCGTTTACGACCTGTGCTGCGGCAAGAGCTATCTGAGTTTCGCGGCGTATCATGTGCTTACGGAAATATGCGGAAGAAAGGTCAGCATGTTCTGCGTGGATCTTAAGAAGAGCGTCATCGATTTCTGCTCCGGCGTCGCCGGGCGCTCGGGCATGGACGGGCTTCACTTCATATGCGGGGACATATTGAAATATGAGCCTGACACCGGGTGTGACCTCGTCATTTCCCTGCACGCCTGTGACACAGCCACGGACATGGTGCTGGATTTCGCCGTGAGACATGATGCGGAGGCGATCCTTTCCACTCCCTGCTGCCATCACAGGATGATGAACGAGCTTGACTGCCCGTCAATTGGCTTCATTGCCGAGAGGCCGATACTTAAGCAGAAATTCTGCGATTCGGCCACCGATTCCCTGAGGCTTCTCAAACTTGAAGCCGAGGGGTACAGATGTGACGCGACGGAACTAATAGACCCAGAGGAAACACCGAAGAACACCATGCTCAGGGCCTACAGAAGGAAAAACACGGACTTTTCCTCCGCAACGCAGAAGGAGAAGGCTGACAGATATCTTGAAACCTACAGGTTCCTCTACGGAAAATATCCGGAGGAGCGGATCTTCAGACTTTATCACGGCGCATAAGAGCGCTGAAAGGAAAACATATGACACTGGAATATCTATTGAAAAGGATCGGTGATACCGAAATAAGCGCGGAGGAAAGGCTTGAGTCACTCTGCGAGATCAGAAGACTTGCTGATCTGGGAAAGATAAAGAGACCGGAAAAGACCGTCTTCGTCAACAACCATATCCATACATGCTATTCATTCTCCCCTTATACCCCCTCGTCTGCCGTATACTGCGCCTGGAAGGCTGGGCTTCAGACCGCCGGGATAATGGATCATGACAGCGTCGCGGGATTCAAGGAATTTATAATCGCCGGAAGGATCATGGATATGCCTGTGACCTGCGGATTCGAATGCAGGGTCAACGTACGGGGCACCTCGCTGATGGGCAAAAAGATCAACAACCCGGACCAGGAATCATGCGCCTATGTGGCAATGCACGGAGTGCCACACCAGAACGTTGACAAGATCGAGGCAGTTCTGAAGAACCTCAGATATCTCAGAAACGTCCGCAACAGGAAAATGGTCGACAATATAAACGGACTTGTGGCGGAATACGGCATAAAGGTGGACTTCGAACGTGACGTCTACCCTCTTTCCATGGCAAGGCTCGGTGGAAGCATAACGGAAAGACATGTGTGCATGGCGCTGACCAAAAAGATTACCGGCCGGTATCCCGAAAGGAAAGATGCTCTTGATTTCATAGACCTGCTGTGCGGGTCAAAAATGACTGATAAGACCCGTGAAAAGCTGATGACAGCTCCGGACGATTTCTATGAATACGATATACTCGGCGTTCTCAAGGGACATCTGGTATCAAGGTTCTATGTAGATGCCACTGATGAGTGCATGAATATCGTGGAATTCACCAATCTGTGCAAGGAAGTCGGAGCGATTTCCGCGTACGCATATCTGGGTGATGTTGGTGAATCTCCCACCGGAGACAAAAAAGCGCAGAAATTTGAAGACGATTACATAGACGAGCTGTTCGGTGTGCTGAAGGAGTGCGGATTCTCTGCCGTTACATACATGCCGTCCAGGAATACCAGGGAGCAGCTTGCCCGAATCATAAGGATGTGCGGCGAGAACGGGCTTTTCCAGATCTCCGGAGAGGACATAAACTCCCCGAGACAGAGTTTCATATGCCAGGCGCTGGCGGATCCCGCCTATGCCCACCTCAGAAACTCTACCTACGCTCTGATAGGCCACGAACTGGCCGCTACCGTGAACATCGAGGACGCAATGTTCTCGCCCAAGATCTGTGCCCAGTATCCCGATCTTGAAGAAAGAACCAAAGTATTTGCCGAAATCGGCGGAATCAACGCATAGAAAGGAAACATCCCATGTCTCTCTCAGTTCTTAAAGAATTCTCAAACAGATACGGAAAGGAAAAATCCCTTGTCCTTGCAGGCGGAGGAAACACCTCCTGCAAAGATGAAGACACCATCTACGTGAAAGGAAGCGGCACTTCCCTGGCTACCATAGAAGAGGACGGATTCGTTGCCATGGACAGATCAAAGCTTGCCTCCATCTGGGAAAAGGAATATTCATCTGAACCTGCTGAGCGTGAGTCACAGGTCCTCGCTGACATGCTCGCCGCAAGAAGACCGGGCGAGGAAGGCAAACGGCCTTCTGTTGAAACTCTTCTTCACGATCTGTTTCCCCAGAAATACATCCTTCATGTTCATCCCGCAAAAGTTAACGCAATAACCTGTTCGGTAAGCGGCAGAGAAACAGTGGCCGAGTTGTTCCCGGACGCTGTCTGGACGGATGAATGCGAGCCCGGATACAAGCTGGCTGCAAAATGCAGGGGAGAGCTCCTGAAGTTCAGGGAGAATAAAGGTTTCTCGGCTTCCCTGCTCTTCCTCCAGAACCACGGTATCTTCTTCGCCGCTGACACCCGTGAGGAACTTGACTCCCTCGTTTCCGCGACCATGGAGAAGATAGAGAGCCGCATAAAGACCGCACCCGATTTCTCGGAATGCGAAGCGGATACTGCAAAAGCGGCTGTGATAGCTCCGGTGCTCCGAATGCTGTACGACAGTGAAGGCTGCGCCGCTGTCAGATTCACATGCAACCGCGAGATCGCCAGATATTGTGAAAACGAAGAGGCGTTCAGCATTCTCAGAGAGCCCATCAGTCCTGACCATATCGTTTACTGCAAGGCTGAGCCCCTGTTTATAAGCGATGCTGATCCTGCGGTGATAAAGGCCGAATTCAGTGCATTTGCCGAAAGGCGCGGTTTCAAGCCCAAAGTCGTATTCGCAAAGGGAGTGGGCCTGTTCACCATAGGCAAAACTCTCAAGGAAGCATGTACGGTTCTCGACGTGTGGACAGACTGCATGACAGTTACCGCCCTTGCCTCCAATTTCGGGGGAGTGCGCCACATGGCTCCGGCCATGCAGGAGTTTATAATCAACTGGGAGGCTGAAAGCTACCGCGCCAAGGTAAGCCTTTCGTCAGGCAGCGCAAAGCCCCTGGCAGGAAAAGTCGCCGTCGTTACCGGAAGCGCCCAGGGATTCGGCGCGGGAATAGCAGAGTATCTGGCCGGAGCCGGCGCGTCGGTGGTCATCGCTGACATGAACCTTGAGGGAGCCAAAAATACTGCGGATGCAATCTCGCAGAAATTCGGTGTTCCCTGCCTGGCGGTCTTCGCCAACGTGTCTGATGAGGCGAGCGTCGAGAATATGACAAAAGAAACTGTCCTTAGTTTCGGAGGACTGGACGTGTTCGTTAACAATGCTGGTATAGTGAGAGCCGGTTCTCTCGACGAGATGACTAAGCAGAATTTTGAGCTCGTTACCGCGGTTAACTACACTGCGTATTTTCTGTGCGCAAAATACGCTTCCAAAGTCATGAAGCTTCAGAGGAGCGTTGCTCCCGAGTATATTACCGATATAATCGAGATCAACTCCAAATCCGGTCTTTCCGGTTCAAACAAGAATTTCGCATACGCGGGGTCAAAATTCGGCGGTCTCGGACTTACGCAGTCCTTCGCCATGGAGCTCGCTCCTTACGGCATAAAAGTCAACGCTGTATGCCCGGGCAACTTCCTGGACGGTCCGCTGTGGTCCGACCCTGTCAAGGGGCTGTTCGTGCAGTACCTTAACGCCGGCAAGGTCCCCGGAGCGAAGACAGTCGCCGATGTCAGAAAGTTCTACGAGGCCAAAGTACCCCTGGGTCGCGGATGCAGGATCGAAGACGTGGCAAAGGCTGTCCTTTACATAATCGACCAGAAATACGAGACCGGCCAGGCGGTACCTGTGACCGGCGGACAGGAAATGCTCAAATAGAATCAGAATGCAGAGGGACCGCGGTTTGTCCGTGATCTCTCTGCTTTTGTTTTGATACATTTGCCGGCTCAGTTTCTCCATTAATTGTTGAGTTTTTACATTGACTACGGCATATGGAAAATGTATAATTAATCCAAATTTTGTGCATACTTTTGCATTAAGCGAAAAGGCGGAAATAAAATGGGCCTTACATTAGCTGAGAAGATCATCAGGTCACATCTTACAGGCGGTGAATTCAGAAAGGGATCCGAGATAGGTATCAGGATCGACCAGACCCTGACTCAGGATGCCACCGGCACCATGGCATATATCGAATTCGAAGCCATGGGAATAGGACAGGTCAGGACCGAGAGAAGCGTCGCATATATAGACCACAATACCCTGCAGTCCGGATTTGAGAATGCGGACGACCACAGGTTCATAGCCTCTGTCGCAAAAAAGCACGGGATATACTATTCAAGACCGGGAAACGGCATATGCCACCAGGTACACCTGGAACGGTTTTCCGTGCCCGGAAAGACGCTCATAGGGTCTGACAGCCATACTCCCACATGCGGGGGCATAGGAATGCTAGCCATAGGAGCGGGGGGACTGGATGTAGCCGTGGCCATGGGCGGCGGATCGTATTACATAACCTACCCCGAGATACTGAACGTCAGGCTGACGGGAAGGCTCAAGCCCTGGGTGTCAGCAAAGGATATAATCCTTGAAGTGCTGAGAAGGATCTCGGTCAAGGGCGGAGTAGGCAAGATAGTCGAGTACTCGGGGGACGGCATCGAGGGCCTTTCCGTTCCCGAAAGAGCCACCATCACGAACATGGGGGCCGAGCTGGGAGCAACGACGTCCATATTCCCATCAGACGGTGTAACGAGAAGATTTCTCGCTGCCCAGGGACGCGAGGATGTCTGGGTTCCGCTGGCCGCTGACCCCGACGCTGTTTATGACGGGGTTATAGAAATAGATCTTTCAGAGCTTGAACCCCTTGCAGCATGTCCTCATTCACCTGACAATGTCAAGAGCGTCACAGGGATCGGAAGGATGAGTATCGACCAGGTCTGCATCGGTTCATGTACCAACAGTTCACTTTTCGACATGATGAAGGTGGCCTACATTCTTAAGGGAAAGACAGTTCATCCTGATGTTTCGCTGACGGTATCGCCCGGATCGAAACAGGTATTCGGGATGATGGCGGAACTCGGGATCCTCGACACGATCATACAGTCGGGAGCGAGAATCCTTGAATGCGCCTGCGGGCCCTGCATCGGAATGGGCCAGTCGCCGAATTCGAAAGGTGTTTCACTGAGAACATTCAACAGAAACTTCGAAGGCAGAAGCGGCACGAAGGACGCCATGATATATCTTGTCTCGCCGGAAACCGCGGCATATTCCGCTCTTTGCGGATATCTTGCGGATCCCAGGGAACTGGGCGCAATGCCGGAATTTACTCTTCCCGACAGGTTCAGGATAAACGACAATATGATAATCAAACCCGTTGATGAGTCGGAATCCGGATTGGTGGAGATCCTGAGAGGTCCCAACATCAAGGAATATCCGGAAACGGAGGAGCTCCGTGATACCATATGCGCTCCATGCTCGCTCAAGGTGGGTGACAATATAACGACAGACCATATAATGCCGGCAGGGGCAAAGATACTTCCCCTCCGCTCCAATATCCCTGAGATCTCAAAGCACTGCTTCACGGTATGCGACAGGGATTTCCCCGAGAGAGCGAAATCAATGGGAAATAGCATCATCGTCGGCGGATCGAATTACGGACAGGGCTCGTCAAGAGAGCACGCCGCCCTTGCCCCTCTTTACCTGGGGATCAGGGCCGTTATAGCCAAGTCTTTCGCCAGGATCCACCGGCAGAACCTCATAAACGCCGGAATACTTCCGCTTGAGTTTGTCGATCCCGCGGATTACGACACGGTCTCCCAGGGAGATACGCTGGAGATATCCGGTATATTGTCTTCAATTGACGGGGACGGCATCATCCCGGTCAAAGACGCTGAAACAGGAAAGACGTTCATGACGAAGTGCCTGCTGAGCGACAGAATGAAAAATGTTATGAAATGCGGCGGACTCCTTAAATTCACAAAACAGAGTCTAGGTTCGGAGGTATAAATGGAACGCATCAGAATGACTACCCCCATCGTTGAGATGGACGGGGACGAAATGACCAGAGTCATCTGGAAATGGATCAAGGAAGAACTGATCATCCCGTATGTGGACCTTAAGACCGAGTATTATGACCTGGGTCTGAAAAACAGAGACTGCACGGATGACGGTGTGACAAAAGAGGCTGCCTATGCCATTAAACGTCTGGGAGTCGGGGTGAAATGCGCAACGATAACTCCCAACGCCCAGAGGGTTAAGGAATATGATCTCAAGCAGATGTGGAAAAGCCCCAACGGTACAATAAGAGCTATACTTGACGGTACCGTGTTCAGGGCGCCGATAACGGTAAAAGGCATAGAACCTTACGTAAAGACCTGGAAGAGGCCGATCACCATAGCCCGTCACGCATACGGAGACATATACAGCGCTGTTGAAAGCATCTGCCCTGCCGGAAGCCGCGCGGAACTTGTCGTGACTGACAGGGACGGCGGAGAAACCAGAAGCACTATCAAGAACTTTGACGGCCCCGGAATCATTATGGGCATGCACAATACGGACGCCAGTATCATGAGCTTCGCCAGGTGCTGTTTCAATTACGCGCTGGATACGCGCCAGCCCGTTTGGTTCGCAGCTAAAGACACTATCTCAAAGACATATGACCACAGGTTCAAGGACATATTCAGAGAGATATACGACAGCGAATACGCGGATAAATTCAGAGATGCCGGTATCCCGGATTACTTCTACACTCTTATTGATGACGCCGTGGCGAGAGTGATAAGGTCGGAAGGCGGTTTCATATGGGCACTTAAGAACTATGACGGAGATGTCATGTCAGACATGCTCGCGACAGCTTTCGGGGATCTGGCCATGATGACGTCGGTCCTTGTTTCTCCCGACGGGAAATACGAGTATGAGGCGGCCCACGGCACTGTTACCGCCCATTACTACAGATATCTCAAAGGAGAGATCCCGTCCACTAACTCCGTCGCGACGATATTCGCATGGACCGGGGCTCTCAGAAAAAGAGGAGAACTTGACGGCATCCGTGAGCTTTCCGAATTTGCGGGCAAACTTGAGCAGGCAGCGGTATCGACCATTGAGAGCGGTATCATGACAAAGAGTCTTTCCGTTCTTTCGTCTCTGGAAAATATCCGTGTCGTCAACGGAAGAGAACTTCTGATTGCTGTCAGAGACAGACTTGAGCAGATAATCTGATATAAGAATACGCAAACATAAACGGTTCAGGAGCTGTGACCTGGTCCGCGGAAAAAACTGGCCGGGGGCTGTAGCAAAATAGGCAGCCCGAAATTAAAAGAAAAGCCCGAGACAGGTTAAGGCAAAAAAGATGCCGAAACTGATGTCAAGGGCTTTTTTAATGTCAGTGCCAATGCCGATTGGTCCGGAGTGATATATTTCCATTCATAAATGAAAGGGGCTGCTGTATATGTATTATCTGTACTGCGGCATTTCTGATTCGTACTGCACATCGATTGTCCAGTCGCTGTCCACGATGCCTATCTTTAGGAATGTCGGCCAGTCGATCTCGATGACGCCCGCTGCCGTCTCGGTTATGAGCGTCTTGAGATCAACGCTTTCGCGCCTGCTGTTGTATATGCTCATGTTGTCGTTGACTTTCTTTCCTTCCGGAACGTCGATGTCGTCTTCCGAACGCGCGAATTTATACACGTATTCCTCGATATTGTAAGTCGCGACTCCGTATCCGGCGAGTCCCTCGTATCTTCCTGACTTGTTGAAGTGGCACCAGTTGTTCTTTACGACCACGAACGCGGGAGTCTCCATGACTAGCGGGTTGGAGGGGTCGACGCCGAGCGTGTCGAGGATGAGCGTCGCGGGCTCGGGGTTGATGGCCTTGAACGCGTCGTAGTAGACATAATCCGGCAGCGTCCAGTGGTTGTCCTTGTACTGGCCGTCCTCCAAGTTGCGGGAGAATCCCAAATCGCTTGCCCATGCGTAATATCTGGAACAGTCGATTATGAGGTTTCCGGTGAAGGTGTTGCAGCGGCCTGCGTTCAGAAGACATCCGTGACCGTTCATGCCGCGGATGACGTTTCCGTAGGTGTCGAAATAGCTTGACGCGCCGTCGTAGTAGAACGCCATGGCGCCGTAGTGGTGCATTTTGTCCGGAGTTCCTTCGGGGCCGCAGTCGTGAACGTAATTGTATCTTATCTGCACGTTGGCGTTTCTCTTTCCGCCGTCGCCTGAGATTATGCCCACGTCATCGGTGAGCAGGCAGGCTCTCGAGACTTCGTTGTATTCAACAAACGCGTTGATGACTTCACTTACGTGGATGCCCTTGAAGTTGCCTTCTGTGCAGACGTTGTGGTCTATGAGGATGTCTACGCCGCTCGCCGTGATCGCGTAGCCGTAGCCGGCCGTGAGAGACCAGCCCTTTATGTAGTTATTATATATTCTGAGGCGTCCGCTCTCGACCTTATCGTTGTTGCCTATGTCGACGCTGATCACTTCTCCGCCCATGTCGAAGAAGTAGTTGTTCCTGATGTCTACATCGTGGTTGATGCCGTTGATGTCAACGCCGTCGTTTCCGGACGAGACGGTGCATCCGTCCATGAGGAACGAATCCAGATTGTTAGCCTCTATCGCCGTTCCGTTGAATGAGGTTATAACGAGGGACTTGAGTTCGACATGATCTGTGCCGTTGAGCACGAACACGTCCGTCGTGAGCGGAAGGGTGAGGGTGGCCGTGCTGAAGTCCTCATGAGGATAGTAGTACAGTATGGCGTTCCTGTCTATGATGTACTCGCCGGGGATGTCCAGCTCTTCAGGTACATTGTACCAGTAGCAGACAGACTCTTCCTTTACTTCGTATCCGCCCGCGAAATTGACCTTCATCGTGTCGGTTCCCTTTATGATCTCCCGCACCCTTGCGTCGTCCGGACACCACAGGTGGTTCCATCTTGCTCTTACGTAGATATTCTCGCCTGAGTTCCAGGAATTGACTCTTTCCTGATGCTCCTCTCCGTACTTTACGAGGTAGTAATCCGGATTTGAATGGCTGTCCAGCTCCGGCATTTCGGAACCGTCATAATCGTAAGCCATCCCGCTCTCGACCTGGATCCAGTCGTTGTTCGGATACTGGGCGATCGTCTGCCTGTCTCCGTTTGCCGAGAGGAACGGTATTTCCGCGAGATATCTTCCCGATGACTGCGCTTTTACGATCATGTCGGCTGTGAAGCCGTGGTTTTTGAGATCTGTCATTACGATGCTGTCTCTGACTTCTGCGGGGAAGTACTGCGTCAGACCTCCCTCGGCCTTTGTGAAGTCTGCCGCGGACAGAGCGATCCCGCCTACGATGACGGCGCCTTTTTCAGCCCTTATGACGAGCGGGCAGTCCTCCGTGCCGCTGTCGCCCTCATCGAGCACGATCGGTTCCGTGATGATGTGTTCGCCGGCCATAAGGACCACCTCGGCCGAACCGTAGCCGGATTTGTCCGCGGTTTTGAGGGCGTCAAGAGCTGCTCTCACAGTTCCGAAAGGAGCGGATCTCGCTCCGTCCGGCGAACCCGAGCCTTCCGGAGAGACGTACATGGTCAGAGGCTTCGCGGAAAGCACCTTGTATGCCCTGCATGTGATGAGGATTGCCTGTTCGGTGGTGAGGTCTCCTCCGGGGGAGAACCTTGTCCCTCCGACTCCCTTGATTATACCGTTGGCAACGGGCCACCCGAGTTCCGGATATGCCCACGCGTAGTTGTCCGTTATATCGGTGAACCCGTGCTCGAATCCCTCGGTCTCGAATCCCATGACGCGCGCGACACGGTTGATGATCGCCGCTATCTGGGCTCTCTTGAGGGTCCCGTCCGGGGTGAACTTGTTCTTGCCCGTGCCGTTGATGATGCCGAGCGCGTTGGTAGCGAACACGTTTTTGTCGTCCGTGTCCGTGAAAGCGGACTCGTCGATCGCGGCGCCGTGATCCGCTATGAGCTCGTCCGCCGTTTTGCCGGACGCTTTCTCAAGCAGGTTGATGAACATGCCGGCCACCTGGCCTCTGGTGACTGCCGACGTGTAGTTTTTCTGAAGCTCCTCGGGGACGAGTCCGGCCGCGACGGCGGCTTCGACTTCCTCTTTCGCCCATGAGGACGGTTCATCCGCGCTGACGATGATCATGCATCCCGTGATCATGATGAGCGCCAGAATAAATGAGAGCAGTTTTTTCATAAAATGCCTCCATATGCTTGTTATAGGGATTTCTCAGATGGGGATTATACCATAGAACCGGGACAAATGAAAGAGAAAGGGGCTTCCTATTTTGCTACAGCCCCCGGCTGTATTATTTCCTGAAACTGAAGCAAACCTATTTTCTGAGTTCCCTTATGAGCTTATAGTTTCCGCTTTTCAGTGTTTCTATGAGCTGAGCCGCTGTCTTGATCTCAGTATCCGTTATTATGCCGGAATTGGGAATGTGGCAGGCATCGTGGGAGTCTGTGCCGGATGTCTTTGTCTTGTGATGATATTCGGCGAACCATTCGGCCATCATATTGTGGCTCTCATGTCCAATGTGCCCGTTGTGTACTTCTATCGCGTCCACAAGGTCGGGATTGGTAACGGTCATATGGTATCTGAACGGATGGGCCTGGATTATGTATATGCCGTCTGGTCTGACTTTGTTTGAGAACCTGCCTATGTCATCCATATCCTTGGGATCAAGGTTTTCAACATAATCCCATGTGAATCCGAAGGCGAGGTAGTCATTGAAATTGGCCTTCATCCTGAATTCAAGGCCGTATATGATGTTCAGACCTGTGCCCTCCGCCGCGGATCTCAGGATCTCGTAGGCTCTCTTTTTCTCGCTGACCTGGGCTAGCCATGCTTCCCTGCTGTCGTCCCAGATCGGTGTGAAGTGATTGGTCAGGCAGATGGTACTGTATCCGTGATCCAGGTATTTCTTTACTATTTCCGGTGCGCTCTCGGAGGAGCAGCCGCTTCCGTCCCTGCTGTGGCAGTGAAGCTCTGTTTTGTATTCCATGGTGATCAGCCTCTTTCTATAAGTATCGTCTTGATCTCGAAAGGATGGAACCTGAGTTCCACATTTCCCTTTTCGTCAGGAACGAGTTCTCTCTTTATTTCTTCAAGCATATTGGTCTCGTAAACTCTTCCGGCTCCGTGAAGTGAAAGGATGGTATCGGTCTCGTTCCGTTCGCATTCATAAAGCCTGAGCACGTACGCGTTTTCTATATCCTCCGCGCATTTTACGGCTTCGCAGATTATGTTGGGAGCTGATATCTCAAACAGTTCCGGAGCATGAAGTATGCCCTCTGAGAACAGCGGCGCGTTGTTGAATTCATACGCAGGCCTGATGACGTTTTCCGTAAGGTATCCGCCTTCATGGGGAAGCAGAGAATATTTCATGTAATGAACGCCGAATCCGGTCACGGGATCGGGGCGCCTGCCGCCCTTGTCAAGGGTAAGCATCAGGTTGCTCTCGTAGCACGACAGGCCGTACTTGCAGTCATTGAGCAGCGCGACGCCGTATCTGCTTTCGGAAAGATCCGACCACTTGATATTGCATACCTCGAACTTGGCGAACTCTTCGCCGTTATTTTTTGTATTCGGCCTGTCCATGTGTCCGAACTGGATCTCGTTCTTGACTGTGGCAGAGCGGATATTCAGGTCGAATCCCGCCTTGAGGAGAGTGTGGTGATCCTGCCAGTCAAGCTTGACGTCGTAATCTATCCTTCTGAGATCTGAATAGAATACCGTGTCGATGACGGCAGTGGAGAATCTTGCCACTTTATATGTGTTCCTGATCCTGAATTCCACAGAACCGTCTGAGACTGTCTCGGACTTCGTAAGCGTGCAGCAGGGCTTCAGCTTCATGAAAGCGTCGTATTCGATCTCCCAGTTGTCATATCTGCTGGGGAAATCTTCGCCTGCGAACAGCTGACCCAGGGATGTTCCCTTTTTATTGATGCGTCTCCCGTTCTTTTTGTCCGTCAGACAGGAAATGAATCCCAGATCGTCGAATTCGGCAGTGTAGAAAGGTGTTTCAAGTACTTTGCCGTTCATCGTGAAGGCCGAAGGCTTTTTCAGGGAAGCTCCCCGTTTGAGCCCGAAGGCTTCCATGGCGCCTATCCTTATCCTAACATCTGTTTTTTCATTTCCGTCTCTGTCAGTGTATGTCTGGCACTCTGCGTTTTCAAATGAGTGTTTACCTTCAAGGGTAAGGATGTCGTTCCTGTCAAACGACAGCTGGTTAAAGACTGAGACAGTCGTTTCATCCCTGTCGCAGAGACCGGCGAGATACTTGGCAGTTTCTGATTCAGTATCGGAGATCATTTTCCTCATCTCAGGAAAATATCTGTCATATACTTTCTTGATACACGTGCCGGGAAGGATGTCATGGAACTGATTCTTTAGCATTATCTTTATCAGCCGGTCTCTTTCAGGGTTGACCGGCTTGCCGGAGAGAACGTTCATCAGCTCAAAATCACGTACGGCCTTCTCTGCCATGCGGTTGTATTTTTTCACGTCATGCATGGTGGTAAGGGTTCCGCGGTGGGCTTCAAGATACAGTTCCCCGTCATGTACATGCAGGGAGTCTTTTTTCTTTTCCAGCTTATGCATGAACGCGGAAGCGGTGGTGGGCTCACATACGGGAAGGCCGGGAAGACCGACGGTCCTTTCAAGCATTTCCAGCTGTGTGAATGTGGGGCCTCCGCCTCCGTCTCCGAAACCGAAGGTGTTCAGCTTCATGTTGTTGATCTTTTTATCGTAGATCCTGTACCGTATTGCGTCGTCGACGGTCTTCGGTGTCGGTATCGTCTGTATGGTAGTGAAATGTGTGAGTACTTCCGATCCGTCTATACCTCTCCAGATAAACGTGTCGTCCGGGAAGGAGTTGAGATCGTTCCACTCTATCTTCGTGGTGTAGAAGTATCTGCAGCCGCATTCCTGCATGATCTGGGGGATAGACGCGTTGTATCCGAAGGTGTCGGGGAGCCAGAACGAGTCCGATCTGTAGTTCAGGTACTTCATGTTGAATCTCTGGCCGTACAGAAACTGGCGGACCATGGATTCCCCTCCGGTTATGTTGCAGTCGCATTCGACCCATACGCCGCCGTTGGGCTCATACCTTCCCTCGGCTACCCTTTCTTTGATCCTGTCAAATATCGACGGATAGTATTCCCTCATCCAGTCTGTGTGAAGAGCCGAGGACTGGATGAAAGTGTATTCGGGGTAATTGTCCATGATCTCCAGGGCCATCGAGTATGTGCGGGCACACTTCCTGATCGTCTCCTCAACGGGCCAGAGCCATGCTGTGTCCATATGGGAGTGGCCGAGGAGCCCCACATAACCTCTTGACTCATCCCCGCCTGTCTTTTCGAACAGCGGCGCAAGAACCTCGGATACCTTTGCGCATCCTTCCGCTATCTCTTCCCTGGTGTGGTCGAGAACGTCCTGCACAAGGTAAGGATAAGCCTTTTCAAGCAGGGTGTGGGCCTTTGACTGGATGAAGTCTGTCTTCTCAAGCCGGGCAAGCTCAAGAGCGATCTTCAGATCCACTATCGCCCTGTAGATCCTCCTGTCGACCTTTACTATCTTAATCCCGGTATAGTTCTTCGTAAACTCTCCGGCAGCTTCAGGTTCGTTGTTGTAGTATCTTTCGTGAGGGTCGCATCCCAGCTTTACATGCCCGCAGTACAGTTCGAACGCAAGATCGAACATTTCGCCCGCTGCCGCGTTTTTCGTTATGAACATCGCGGAATGCATTCCGCCGAGGAATTCGCCCTGAGAGTTTATTAGGCCTGCGGGCTGTCCGTTTCTGAAGCACAGCATCTCCCAGGCGTCTGTCCCTACCGTTGCGCACAGGGTCTCGCCCGCACAGTCCGAAGGCACCGTGAAACCGCATCTCAGCCACAAGGTGGAGTACTCTCTGCCCCATTTGGAACCGCTTTCGATGGGCTTCATTTCAGAGACGGCAGGGGGCTGTCTGAAATGCTCCATGGTCTCAAGGGAATAAACCGGATCGGGCACGAGGACATCTTCGAACATTAGAGGTTCGGTCAGATCGACTGCTTTTCCGATCTTTCTGTAAAACATATCGATATAGCTGGCAAAATTCATTGGCGCCTCCCGAAATTTCTTATTTTTTCCGAAAGCTAGGTTAACACAAACCATCTTTTTAGTCAAGACAAACAATGCTGAATTGTTGACTTAATTAAAAAATAATGATATACTCTCAACAACAAAAACAGACACGCACGGCGATGAAGGAGACTGCTTTACCGGAACCGTCAAAGAGAGCCTTTGGAAGGTGTGAAAAGGCATGGAAAGGTACGGCGTATCGCTCCCGAGCCGGGATAAGAAATCCGGTCATGACCGGAGACTAGACATCCCCGCATGCGGCCCGTTAAGCCGCTGTACGTAAAGTGGCGAGCGATCGCAATTTGAGTGGTACCGCGGAATTTATTTCGTCTCATATTCGTATGAGGCGTTTTTTGTTATAAGGAGGAATATGGAACATCTAATAAAGGAAGTTGCATCCCGTATCAGGGAGACACGGCTGATCCTCAACATATCCGAGGAGGAAATGGCCGTATGCACGGGGATAACTGTAGACCAGTACAGGGAATTTGAGTCCGGTACGGTCGACATGACCTTCACGTTCATATACAAATGCGCGGCCAGGTTCGGACTGGATACGACAGACCTTCTGAAGGGCGAAAGCCCTACCCTGTCCGAATACAGTGTCACCCGGGCCGGCGGCGGACTTCCCATTGCCAGGAGGAAAGGATTCAAATACAACAATCTGGCTCCCCTGTTCAAGGGCAAATCTGCGGAGCCTTTCCTGGTGAAGGCCAGATACAATGAGGAAGAGATGCGTCTTCCCATAAAGCTGAATCACCACGAGGGCCAGGAATATGACTACATCCTGAAGGGCAAGCTGAAAGTGTCCGTCGACGGCCACGAGGAGATCCTGTATCCCGGTGATTCAATATATTATGACAGTTCTAAGCCCCACGGAATGATCGCTTACGAAGAGGACTGCGAATTCCTGGCAATGATCATTTCCACCGGCGGCGCCGCATATGATTATCCCGAGAATCTCGAGGCTGTTCCCGAAATTAAAAAGGAGATAGCCCTCAGCAGGCTTCCCGAGGATCCTGTAGCGCTCAGGTTCATAAAATGCGAGGAAAAAGACGGCAGGATTGAAAAGATCAGCTTCATAAACGAGGACAGATACAATTTCGCCTTTGATACAGTAGACGCTATAACCGAAAAGACGCCTGAAAAGACGGCGCTCATTCATCTTGACAGCCATAAAAACGAGAGAAGGTTCACCTTCAGAGATATAACCAGACTGAGCAACCAGGCCGCGAACTACTTCGTGTCTCTGGGCATCGGATTTGACGACAAGGTACTTGTGGTCCTGAAGAGGCACTGGCAGTTCTGGATCTGCGCGATGGCGCTTCACAAGATAGGCGCTGTCATGATCCCCGCTACACACATGCTTGTGGAGCATGACTTTACATACAGATACAAGGCCGCGGGCGTAAAGGCTGTTCTCTGCACTTCTGACGGGGACACGGCGCACCAGGCAGAGATCGCCGCGGCCGAGACTGATCCGGATATCATAAAGGTCATAGTCAACGGTACCCGCGACGGGTGGTACGGCTTTGACGAGGAGTTCCTCAGATTCCCGGAGACCTTCGAAAGACCTGAAAACGCCTGTGGGAACGCCTCAATGGTCATGCTGTTCACAAGCGGAACCACAGGCTACCCGAAGATCGCTTCCCACAGCTACAAATACGCTCTGGGCCATTACATCACTGCCAGGTACTGGCACAACTGCGATCCTGAAGGCATACACTTTACGATCTCCGATACCGGATGGGGCAAGGCGCTTTGGGGCAAGCTGTACGGCCAGTGGCTCTGTGAGGGCACAGTATTCGCGTATGATTTCGATAAGTTCGATCCCGATGATCTGCTGCCTCTCTTCAGGAAATACTCAATAACGACCTTCTGCGCACCTCCTACGATGTTCAGGTTCTTTATAAAGGCGGGGATCGAAAAGTACGATCTGTCATCCCTCAAGAACGTCACAATCGCGGGAGAGGCCCTGAACCCGGAAGTATTCTACAAGTTCAGAGAATACACCGGACTGTCCCTTATGGAAGGCTTCGGCCAGACTGAAACAACGCTTGTTGTCGGGAATTTTGTCGGTGACAAGCCCAAGCCGGGATCAATGGGTCATCCGTCCCCGCTGTATGATGTAGAGATACTGTCTCCTGAAGGAAAGCCCTGCGACGTCGGTGAAACCGGCGAGATCGTGATAAGCACGAAGAACGGTATTCCCTGTGGGTTATACAAGGAGTACTACAGAAATCCTGAGGCGACTCACGAATCCTGGCATGACGGCTACTACCATACCGGCGATACCGCATGGCGGGACGAAGAAGGATACTTCTGGTATGTGGGCCGGGTAGACGACGTTATAAAATCCTCCGGATACCGTATCGGTCCGTTCGAGATAGAATCCGTGATCATGGAACTTCCCTATGTGCTTGAATGCGCCGTAACGGCCGTTCCTGACGAGATCAGGGGCCAGGTGGTAAAAGCGTCCATCGTTCTCGTTAAGGGCAAGGAAGGAACCCCTGAACTCATAAAAGAGATTCAGAATTACGTAAAGACCCATACCGCTCCGTACAAATACCCCAGAATAGTCGAGTTCCTGGACGAACTTCCCAAGACTATCTCCGGAAAGATACGCAGAGTGGAACTAAGAGAAAAGAAATAGGAGGTATATAAAAATGGCACAGTGGTTTACAAATTTCCTGACGAATACCCTTCCCAATTTCGTACTGAAGCTGATAATAGCATCGGTCATAGTAGTGGTCGGGTTCATTCTGGTAAAGTATCTTATCAAACTGATCCAGAAAAGCAAGTTCTTCGAAAAAGCTGATCCGAACGTACAGTCATTCATCACCAATTTCCTCAGCGCAGCGATCAAGATAATGCTTGTACTTATCGCGGTCATGATCCTTGGTGTTCCCGAGGCTTCTATCGTGGCGGTCATCGGTTCCTGCGGCGTGGCCATCGGCCTGGCTCTCCAGGGCGGGCTTTCAAACATAGCCAGCGGAATCATCATTATGGTCACTAAACCTTTCAAGGTGGGCAATTTCGTCGACTCCGCCGCAGGCACAGGCGTAGTTAAGGATATCGGTATCTACTATACCAAACTGACTACCCCTGACAATGTCGATGTGACGGTCCCAAATTCAGCTATATGCAACGCGACAGTGAAGAACCTGTCCGCGCAGGACCTCAGAAGAGTGGATTTCGATTTCAACGTTGCCTATGATACGGATCTCGATCTGGCCAGAAAGGTGCTTCTTGCTTCCGCTCAGGTAAATGAAAAAGTGCTTGAGACTCCCGCTCCCGAAGTCTTTGTTGCGGCTCACGGAGAATCAGCCATATCGCTTAAGCTCAGGATATGGTGCAACTCAGCGGATTACTGGGGCGTATACTTTGACATGTGGGAAGACGTTAAGAAAGCTTTCGACAAGTTCAATATACATATTCCGTACAACCATCTTGACGTGACCCTCGTCAATCCCAAGGAAGATTGACCGGGCTGACATGGGGAAGCTGAAAGCCGGCATCGTCGGCACGAATTTCATTTCAGACTGGTTCTGTGAAAGCTGTCTGGATTCCCGGGCTGTGCTGCCCGTGGCGGTATGTTCCAGAGACAGAGAGCGAGGCAGAGCCTTCGCCTTAAAGTACGGTATAGAGAACGTATTCTGCGACTACGGCGAGATGCTTCTGTCTGACATAGATCTTGTATATATCGCGAATCCGAACAGTCTGCATATTCCTTATTCGCTGGAGGCGCTCAGGCACGGCAAGCACGTGCTGTGCGAGAAACCTGCCGCGCTTGACAGGAACAGCCTCACTGAGGCAGTCGCGGAGGCTGAGAAAAGAGGCCTGGTCTTCATGGAGGCCATGAGGACGGTCCATGATCCCATAGCTTTTGCCATAAAGGATCTTATTTCCCGTGAAGGTCCGGTGAAAGAGGCCCATCTGTCCTTCCGGCAGTATTCCTCAAGATATGACAGCTTCAAGGAAGGCATCATACTGAACGCTTTCAATCCGGCCCTGGGAAACGCGGCCGTTATGGATATAGGCATTTACCCTATATCGCTGTGCGTTTTCCTTTTCGGCGTTCCTTTGGAAATCAAGTCCTCATCAGAAAAGCTCAGCAACGGCTTTGAAGGGTCCGGGGAGGCGCTGTTCCGTTATCCGGATCTGAACGTGCTGATCTCATATTCCAAGATTGCAGCCCAGGAGGCTCCTTCGCACATAGATCTCGGAAGCAAAAGGATCACTATAGGCAAGATTTCCACTATGGAGCAGGTCCTGGCGGGAGAAATCGGCGGAACAGCTGAAGAAATCCTGGCGGAAAGACCCAGGAACAACATGGTATACGAGATCATGGATTTCAAAAAATGCGTGAATGATCCTTCAGCAGCTGCCAGGTGGAACGAATACTCGATTCAGGCCATATCATGCGTTGACAGGATCAGAAAACAGAACGGAATATTCTTTGAGGAGTGAAACATGGAGATAAAACAGAAAAGAAAGACCTCCGCCGGAATCATAATCCTCATCATAGTTGCTGCCCTGGCCGTTACCGCGCTCTTTGTTCTCATGTTTTTCCCTGTATACCACATGATCGCGGGCCGGAATCAGAAATATCTTCTCAAAAACTCTGCGGTAGGTTCCCAGGTCAAATTTGGCATGTACGAGCAGGACGGGAATGAGGAAAACGGAAAAGAACCTATTGTATGGATCATCCTGGACAGGCGGGACGGCAAAGTCCTTCTGTTAAGCTACTATGTTCTGGACTGCATGAAGTTCAGCAGAAATACTGCTGAATATGCTACATGGGACAGATCTGAGGCGAGAGAATGGCTCAATGGCGCTTTCATTTCCGAGGCCTTTGACGGCTGGCAGCTGGATTGCATATGCGACACTCTGATAAATGGAGACGGCGAAAGATCCGCGGATACGACAGATAAGGTATTCATTTTGAGTGTTGAAGAAGCTGAGAGATACTTCGGATCGGACGAAGAAAGGCGTTGCCCGCCTACCCTGTACGCAGTGGATAAAGGTGCGTACAACTGGTCAGAACAAGTGAAAAACAATGCCGTCCTGGGCCAGTATGCGCGGACCGCCTGCATATGGTGGCTCCGGCCTTACGGCGGCAACAAACAGCTTGTACCATACGTGTCAGCTTACGGGAAGACAGTACCCTTCGGAATGCAGTGTTCGAGCCAGTATACCGGAATCCGTCCGGCTGTCTGGGTGGACACCGGGAAGCTCAGCTGAAACTTAACACTCGCGGAAAAAAAACGGGCCAGGCTAAAATGCCTGGCCCTGAATGATCTCAGAGCTTCATTTTAAAACGGGTTCTTTTTCAGGGGCCTGTTTTTTTTCTTCAGCTTCCGCTTCATCTTTGACAAATCTCTCGGGATGCTCTTTAAGCTCTCTGAACATTTTGAAGTACATGATGTTATACGCCACAGAGGCATAGAGAGCCATAACGAGGCACAGCCCGCATATTGCCCATACTGCCCATTCAGGCAGTATATCTTTCAGGAGGAACAGAGCAACCATGCAGACATCGATCACGAAGGACGACACTTTGCCGTGCATTTTGGCCGCCGTGACCCTGTTGGTCCTGATAAGGTATACAAGTCCCTCGATGCCCATCAGCAGTTCTTTGACAACGAGTACGCAGAATACTATTATGACGGGAGTTCCGTATACGAAAATAAGACAGAGGAACAGACCCAGCTGCATTATCTTGTCAGCCGCGCCGTCCAGGGCTTTCCCGAGCTTTGATACGGCGTCGTACCTTCTCGCGATCTTTCCGTCAAAGAAGTCGGTGAGACAGCAGATGACGAGCAGCACTATAGACACGATAAATGTCGGCAGGGTGTTCTGCAGATAAAGGATCACTATCGGAATGACGAGTACGATACGCAGAATACACAGGATGTTCGGAACATACTTGATAAACGGTTTCTTCATGATACCTCCAATCCACCTGACTTATTTTCTTCAGTGATTATAGCACAGCGTAAGTAAAAAATCAAACACGCTCATCCCAGGTTCCCTGTGAACGCGTCATTGCCCTCATCGATCATGATATCATGGGAATAATGCGGGAATATGACCTTTTCAAGCGATCCGCATCCTTCAAAGGCATATTCGGATATATGGGTCAGGTCTCCGCTGATGCTGATCTCTTCAAGGGCAGCGCAGTTGCTGAACGCGTAAGGAGGCAGCTCGGATATTCCCTTCCCGACGTAAACAGATCTCAGGGACGTGCAGTTGTTGAAGACTCTCGGACCCATGGCCGTGACACTGTCAGGTATCGTGAAGCTTTCGAGAGAACTGCAGTTTACAAATGTCCTTGGACCGATCTCGGAAAGACGGGTTCCCGTTTTCAGCAGTTTCAGCTCTCTGCAGTTCATGAAAGACTGTTCTCCAAGTATGGTGACCGTTTCGGGAAGCTCAACCGATTCGAAATCGCAGTTGATAAAACAGCTTTTTGAGAGCTGCCTTACTACAATGCCGTCTATCACATGAGGCACGGACAGGGTATTCCCTTCAAATTTGTCTCTCTTGAAGTCAAGTGTGCCGTCTTCCGATATGCCGTACCAGGGCTCTTTTTCAGTTGTGGTTATGTAAAGCCCGTCGGGATCTGTGTCAAGGCCGGTCATACCGGCATAAACATACCTTAGCGACTTTTCGAGCATTGTACCGGAATTTTTGTAGTTACCAAGTTTCTCAAACTCTTCCGCGGCCTGCTGGTATTTTCCGCTGTTATATTCCGACACCGCGTTCATATACCTGAATTCCGGGACGCCTATTACCGCGATCAGGATCACAGCTGCCGCGATGAGTATGAGAGCGGAAGCTGAAAGAAGCACCAGTCTTAGCATAGAACGGTTCTTGTCAGAAAAGTCTTTCAGCACTGTATCTGACTTTCCTGTTTTTGCTTCAGTATCATTTTTCTGAGATCCCGGGGATCCGGTATCTTCCATGCTGTCAGAAAAGATAACACGTATGTCTGTTCCGCATCCCGAGCACTTTGTGTTTTTTTCCAGATTGAGATGCCCACAGGCGCATATCCAGGCGCCTGCGGCTTTCCTGGGGTGGTATTTTAAACGGGAGTCTTTCCCGGCGGCTTTCCTGAGGGCTTCGTGAAGAGACCCGCTGTCCCAGACTACGTCAGGTTCTCTGATCTCACAGGTTTCGCTGTTTATGTCTTTCCATACTCCAGAAACTTCAGTTACATTGAGAACAGCGTAAGATATTTCAGGAACTCCTCTTATTGATGCCTCACCGTCTTTTACTGTCAGGCCTTCGATCGTCTGTACATTTCTTCCGTACATATCGTAAATGCCGCAGCTGCATGTGAACTCACTGACTTTTTCTTCAGAACAGCTGTCATATTCACATCTCAGACAGTAACTGCCGTCTTCTTCTTTATATACATATACTTTTCTGATATAGACAGGACAACCTTTTGCCCACAGGTGCTGGTCTTTTACTGAGATCAGTTTTTTACTGTCTGTTTCCATTTAAGATCCCTAAAAGAAAACAAAGTGAACATAATTCACTCGTTTTCCCTTTCAAAATAGTATTTCTTATTGTACACGCATATGCTCTGCACTACTCCTATGGCCATATACATGGACAGGAGGGACGACGGACCGTAGGAGAGAAACGGAAGTGTCACGCCGATGACAGGCATTATGGCCAGACACATTCCGATGTTTATGATGGTCTGGGCTATTATCATTCCGGCAACGCCGACGCAAATGTATGAGGCGTACTTCTTTCTTGTCTGTCTGGAGATCCAGAGTATCCGGAGGACCAGCACGAATATAATGATGACATACAGTATTGTGCCTATAAAGCCGAATTTTTCCGCAAGTACCGAGAATATGAAGTCAGACTGCGGGGCAAAAACGGTCTTGTACTGGGTCCCACCCGAGAAACCTGCTCCCCGGAAGCCGCCTGATATGATGGCGTTCCTGCTGTGGATAGCCTGATAGCCCTTGTCCAGGGGGTCCATGTCCGGATTGAATCCGGCAAGGATCCTCATCTGCTGAGCTTCTGTAAGGTGAGTCCAGATCAGGGGCGTGGCAATGACGCCGACGGCCGTGAATCCGAGAAGGTACCACAGGGACAGCCCCGCGCTGAACAGCATAACGAGCATTATAAACAGATATATAAGCGCCATTCCGGTATCGCCCTGCCACAGCACAAGCCCAACTATCAGACCGCCGTGCAGAAGCAGGAGGAGCAGCTGCAGGGGACGGTTGAGCTTCTCTTTCACCTTTCCGAGATGAATGGCGAAGGTGATCATAAAGGTTATCTTTACAAATTCAGTAGGCTGTACCGATACATTGCCGAATGAGATCCAGTTGTTGTTGCCGTAACTTCCTTTTCCCCAGATCTTTACAACGATTATGAGGATTATGGAAGCGGCAAACAGAAAGTACTTCAGCTTTTCAAAAACGGCGTCATAGTCCATGAATGACAGGACAAACATGAACAGTATGCTTACTGCGGAGGCGATTATCTGTGACCTGAGATACCAGCTTCCTGCCGCCAGTGATCCTGAAAGGGACGACAGGATGAAGATGCTCATGGCGTTAAGCAAAAGGACACAGACAAGGATAACGGGATCCAGTCTGCTGATCTTTTCCTTTGTGCTCAGGACAAACTCTTTCACCGTCATCCCCTCCTTTCGCGGAAATATGCCTTTAAGCTATCAGTAGGCGATTCCCCAGTAAAGCATATGTTTGGCCGGCTTGCCGCAGCAGACGCATTTATCGGACAGATGTTCCTGATCAAAAGGAATGCATCTGGATCCGACGCCGGTCAGTTCCTTGACCTTATCCTCGCATTCCTCGTTTCCGCACCACATGGCTTTGATGAATCCGTCGCCTTTGGACATGGCTTCCCTGATCTCATCGATGGATGTGCAGGAATGTGTGCGTCTTTCCAGGTTTTCCTTGGCTTTGGCGTACATACCGGCAGTGATTCCCGCCATGATCCTTTCAACTTCATCTTCGATACTGTCAAGAGAAACGACAGTTTTTTCCATATTGTATCTTGTTACGATGACACACTGCCCTGCCTCGATGTCGCGGGGACCCATTTCTATTCTCATGGGGATACCCTTCATTTCGTATTCGGCGAACTTCCATCCGGGCGAGTTGTCGGAATCATCCAGTTTTACTCTGTATTTATCTTTCAGTCTGTCGTAAAGGGCACGGTTGGCCTCAAGGACGCCCTCCTTATGCATTGCGACCGGTATCATGACGATCTGCACCGGAGCGATGGCGGGAGGAAGGACAAGGCCGTTGTCATCGCCGTGTGTCATGATTATTCCGCCTATCATCCTTGTTGTTACCCCCCAGGAGGTCTGGTGGGGATATTTCAGGGTGTTGTCGCGATCAGTGAATTGGATGTCAAACGCTCTTGCAAATCCGTCCCCGAAATAATGGGAAGTCCCGGCCTGAAGAGCCTTGCCGTCATGCATCATGGCTTCTATGCAGTACGTGTCCTCGGCGCCGGCGAATTTGTCTGAAGGGGTCTTCGTTCCCTTGATGACCGGGATTGCCAGATCTTTTTCATGGAAATCAGCGTACACGTTGAGCATCCTGATGGTCTCTTCTCTTGCCTCCTCAGCGGTGGCGTGAAGAGTGTGGCCTTCCTGCCACAGGAATTCACGGCTTCTGAGGAACGGTCTGGTAGTCTTTTCCCATCTGACCACTGAACACCACTGGTTGTAAAGCTTTGGCAGATCCCTGTAGGATTTTACGATGTCGTGGTAATGCTCGCAGAAAAGGGTTTCTGAAGTGGGCCTGACGCAGAGCCTTTCCGTCAAAGGCTCTGTTCCGCCGTAGGTGACCCAGGCGACTTCGGGAGCGAACCCTTCGACATGATCCTTTTCCTTCTGGAGAAGGGATTCGGGAATGAACATGGGCATATAAACATTTTCATGTCCGAGTTCCTTGAACCTGGTATCAAGTATCTTTTGTATGTTTTCCCAGATGGCGTAGCCGTAG
>JAFTCY010000005.1 GCA_017454465.1 Clostridia bacterium | reverse complement strand
TGTAAGGGAAAAGTTAAGGATGGCATCCTCAAAAAATGACTTTTCGGTTCTGAACGGAGTTGATGACAGGACTTCTTTTACGGAAGGAAATCTGGCGCGGACCAGTTCTCTGAACCGGTTATTCATTCGCTTCCTTGATTTCATGGTTATATATACTTCGCCATTTCCGTTTATCTGAAATATAAGTTCGTCAGGGCAGCTGTCCCTGAAATACTCAGGGATGCTGTTTATATACCGCAGACAGTCCGAAAAGATCCCGGGACACAGAAGACACTCCCTGAAAGGGAAGACAGAATGAGTTTTTTCGGAGTACAGGCCAAAGGCCCCAAGCTCTTCGGAGTAATGGACAGTCAGCTTGTTGCGGTAGCCGAAACGGTCCAGCGCGAAGGCCTGTTCCGGGAAATCCAGGGGGATACCGGCTTTTTTGAATGCGTTTCTAACTGTGTCAGCCTTTGTCCTGTTCTCCAGTTCAAAGCTGGCGTGGGAAAGGGCGCACCCCCCGCAGAGAGAGCAGTCGCGGCAGGCCGGCTCTATCCTGTCCTGTGATCTTTGCAGCAGTCCGACAGTATTCGCTATGAAGTATCTTTTCCTGACCTCTTCTATCTCAGCTTCAACGCGGTCACCGGGGATGCCGTTCCTCACAAAAAACACCGCTCCTTCAGCCTTTGCGACCCCGTAGCCTTTTTCGGTCAGGTCGACTATGTCAAGTGTCACCCTGGCGCCTGTTTCCATTGCCGCCTCCATGCAAACTTCTATCCTTATCACGATTATATACCAAACTATCAAGTGTGGCAACAGGGAATATCACAGACCTGTAACAGCAGCGTTTCCTGGGAAATACTGGATGCTGAGGAAAAGACCGGAACCTTGCATTGTGTGATCAAAAACCGCGAAATCAACGCGGAAACCGAAAAAACACTGAAAAACGCTGAAAAAACTCATCAAAACGTATTGACAAAAAGGTCCGTGGCACGTATAATGTTCGGGTACAACAAAGCAGAACGTACTCCGTTCTCACCTTTCGGCAATTGCGCCAGACTGGTCAATAGTAGCTTTTTTCTACGCGCGGAGTATTTCTGTGCGTATTTTTATTTATCTGCTTGGGGGTGCATAACCATTAGCGCAAAAGAACTTATTATCAACGACGACATCAGAGCAACGGAAGTAAGGATGCTCGATGAAAACAATAACCAGCTCGGTATCATGAGCCTCGCGGACGCGAAGACTTATGCCTACGACAAAGGTTATGATCTCGTACTTATCGCACCGACAGCGACTCCGCCGGTCTGCAGGGCAATGGACTACGGCAAGTACCGCTACGAGGCAGACAAGAAAGAGAAGGAAGCAAAGAAGAAACAGCAGGTCATCGAGATCAAGGAAGTGCAGCTCTCCTGCAGGATAGACACCCACGACTTTGAGACGAAGGCCAACCGCGCCATAAAGTTCCTGCAGGCCGGGAACAAGGTCAGGGTATGCCTGCGCTTCAGAGGCAGGGAGATCGCCCATCCGGAGATCGGAAAAGAAATGCTGGAAAGATTTGCCGAATTCGTTTCTGAGTACGGATCGGTTGATAAGAAACCCGTTCTGGAAGGAAGACAGCTGACATGCTTCATCGTTCCGCTCAAGCCGGGTGCCGCCCCCGCGGCAAAGTAAAACCACGTAAATCACCTACAAAAGGAAAGGATAGAACCATGGGAAAAATCAAGACACACAGAGCTTCTGCCAAGAGATTTTCCGTAACAGGAACAGGCAAAGTCAAGGTATTCCATTCAGATCACCGCCACAATCTCGGCCAGAAGGACCAGAAGAGAAAGAGACACCTCAGAAGCAGCCAGATACTCAGTCCTGCCATGACTGCTAACGTAAAGAGACTCATCAACAAAGACTGATCAGGAATTAAGGTATAAGAAAGGATAGAGTACAATGGCTAGAATCAAAGGCGCTCTCATGACGCGCAAGAGAAGAAATAAAGTTCTGAAGGCAGCCAAGGGCTACTGGGGATCAAAGAGCAAGCACTTCAAGATGGCTAAGCAGGCCGTAATGAAGAGCGGTAACTATGCATATATCGGACGCAAGCAGAGAAAGAGAGATTTCCGCTCACTCTGGATCACACGTATCTCAGCGCAGGCTAAAGTCAACGGAATGAACTATTCCACATTCATGCACGGCCTTAAGCTGGCGGGCGTTGATCTCAACAGAAAGATGCTGGCTGAGATCGCAGTATCCGACAAGGACGCTTTCGCATCCCTGGCAGATACCGCAAAGGCAGCGCTTAAATAAGGTATAGGAAGGGGTTGTCCCAGAGACAGCTCCTTTGTTTTTTGGGGAAAAGAATGGATATAAGAGAGCTTATCGAAAACAAATTCCGCGGTGAGTATATATCATCGCGGTCGAACCCTTACGTGACCATGCTGGCAAAACTGGACGGGAAAAAGCACAGGGATGAGTACGGATTGTTTCTCGCCGAAGGCGTGAAACTGGCAGGCGAGGCACTGGATTACGCCGACTGCGACGCCCTCGTGGTTTCGGAATCCGGAGCGGACGGCAGTGCGGCCGGGGAGCTTTGCAGTAAAGCTTTGTCAAGGTCTGTGAGGCTGGTCGCGATGTCGGGGTCTGCCTTTTCAAAGATATCGACCGAGCGTTCTCCCCAGGGCGTCATAGCCGTGGTGAAGATACCTGAAGAGACCGTCCTGCGGACTGTCCTGGACCAGGCGGAGGCCGGGAAAAGATCCGGACCGGTCATATATCTGGACTCAGTGCAGGATCCGGGCAACCTGGGCACGATACTGAGAAGCGCAGAAGCCTTCGGTGCCCTGTGCGTTGTGGCGGACGGATGCGCCGACACCTGGAACGGGCGGACCGTCAGAGCCTCCATGGGAGCGGTTTTCAGGATCCCCGTGGTAAGGCAGAACTGCCGGGAGGCCCTGGCCGTGATGAGGGACAAAGGCTACGCTATCGCGGGAATGACCCTTTCGGACAGATCCCTTGAACTCGGTAAGTTCAGGATAAGCAGGAAGACCTGCTTCATCATCGGGAACGAGGGCCACGGCATCTCGGAGAATATCGTGAAGGAGTGCACATATCTGGCGAAGATCCCCATGGCGGGGAAGGCCGAAAGCCTCAACGCGGCCCAGGCCTGCACTCTTGTGCTGTGGGAAGCCTCAAAGGAAGGGATCTGAGCACTTTCACGGCGCAATTGTGAAAACAGTACTTGCCCAAACAAAAATTGTGGTATATAATGTAGGAAGTTTTTTGTCTCGGAGACATTCCGCGGCGAAAAGCGGCGAAAACTATCATAGAGGTCAGACATGCAGAATCTAGTTATAATGGAATCACCAACCAAAGCGGCGACCGTAAAGAACTATCTGGGAAGCAGATACAAGGTAATGGCTTCCAACGGGCACATCCGCGATCTTCCCAAGTCCACCATGGGGATCGACATCGACAAGGATTTCGAGGCTCATTACATAAACATAAGGGGAAAGTCAGAGATAATCACCACCCTGAAGAAAGAAGCGAAGGCGGCGGATTACGTGTATCTGGCGACTGACCCTGACCGTGAGGGGGAGGCTATCGCCTGGCATCTCATCACGGCTCTTGAGATACCCGAGTCAAAAGTCAGGAGAGTGACCTTCAACGCCATCACCAAGAGCGTCGTGAAGGAATCCATAAAGAATCCCAGATCCATAGATCCCAACATCGTTGACGCCCAGCAGACCAGAAGGATCCTTGACAGGATCGTAGGCTACAAGCTGAGCCCGTACCTGTGGAGGACCGTGAAGAGCGGCCTTTCAGCCGGAAGGGTGCAGTCCGCTGCAACGAAGATCATTGTGGACAAGGAGAACGAGATCAGGGCCTTCGTGCCGAAGGAATACTGGACCATAGAGGCGGAGCTGGCCGGTTCCGGAAACAGGAAGTTCACGGCCAGGTTCTTCGGTACTGAGAGAGGCGTGAAAGTCGACCTTGAGACGAGGGAACAGACCGAGAAGATCCTGGATGAGCTTAAAGGAAAACCGTTCGTCATCTCCGACATCAAGAAGGGAAAGAAAGTAAAGAACCCCGAGCCTCCCTTCACCACCAGCACCCTGCAGCAGGAGGCGTCCCGGAAACTGAACTTCCAGTCCCAGAAGACCATGAGAGTGGCTCAGGAACTGTATGAAGGCGTCAATCTGGGCCATGAAAACGGCGGAGCCCACGGTCTCATAACATACATGAGGACCGACTCCCTCCGGATAGCCGACGAGGCCAGGGAGGCAGCCAGGAACTACATCATAAACAACCCGAAACTGGGACCGGACTACTACCCGTCTGCGCCCAGGATATACAAGACCAAGGCAGGTGCCCAGGACGCTCACGAGGCCATCAGGCCATCCACGGAGATGTTCGAGCCCTCTAAGATCAAAAAGTATCTGACCGGCGACCAGTACAGGCTGTACAAGCTTATCTGGGACAGGTTCATATCAAGCCAGATGGCGTCCAGCGTCCTTGCAACGACACAGATCGACTTCACGGCGGCGGGGTATCTCTTCAGGTCCTCCGGATACACCGTGGAGTTTCCGGGATTCATGACGGTCTACGAGGTGTCCACCGATGAATCATCCGAAAAGGACGACGGCGCCAGGCGCCTTCCGGACGCGTCCGAAGGCGAGAAGTTCGACGCCGAGAACATCGCGAACACCCAGCACTTCACGTCTCCTCCGCCGAGGTTCACCGAGGCTTCCCTCGTCAAGTTCCTTGAGGAGAAGGGCATAGGGCGCCCCAGCACCTACACCACCATAATCACCATCATCACCACCAGGGGATATGTGAAGCGCGACGGGAAATCCCTGGTTCCCACGAACCTCGGAGAGGTTACCACAAGGCTCATGAACGAGAATTTCCCCGATATCGTGGACTACAGGTTCACGGCCTCACTGGAAAGCCAGCTGGACGCGATCGAGAACGGCGAAGCTTCAATGAAGGCGGTGCTCAGGAAGTTTTACGGTGATTTTGAGAAGGAATTAAAGGTGGCCCTTTCAAAGAACGAGAAGGCCGAATATCACAATGAGCACGAGGAGACCGACATCATCTGCGAGAAATGCGGAGCCAAGATGATCATCAGGAACGGCAAGTTCGGCAAGTTCGCGGCATGCCCCAACTATCCGGCGTGCAGGAACACCAAGCCTCTTGTGGAAAGGAAAAAGGCCGAGCCCGTTATCGCCAAGCAGGACGGGGAGGTCATGAAATGCGAGAAATGCGGCGCCGACATGGTCCAGAGGACAGGAAAGTTCGGCACCTTCTACGCATGCTCCAGGTATCCCGCGTGCAAGTTTACCAAACAGAAGCAGAAGCCCCTCGGGGTCAAGTGCCCCAAGTGTGGAGCGGATATGGTGACAAAGACCGGCAAGAACAGGAACGTGTTCTACAGCTGTTCCCGTTACCCGGACTGCGACTTCTCGGTGTGGGACATGCCCACCAACGAGAAATGCCCGGTATGCGGCGGGATGATGGCAAGAAAGAAAGGAAAGAACTACCTGTACTGCATAAACGACAAATGCAGGTACAAGAAGGACATCGAGGAGACTGAGGAGACTGAGGAATAGTCTCATGACTGCGATAAGATGCTTAATGTAAACGTTATAGGCGCGGGGCTTGCGGGCTGCGAGGCGGCCTGGCAGGCAGCTTCCTCAGGGATCCGCGTGACGCTCTATGAGATGAAGCCGGACAAGAAGACCCCCGCCCATCATTCCGACGGGTTCTGCGAGCTGGTGTGTTCCAACTCCCTCCGCTCCGCCGAAGTCACCAACGCGGGCGGACTGCTCAAGGAGGAACTGCTCAGAATGGGCTCCCTCGTAATGGAGGCCGCCATGGCCACAAGAGTGTCAGCCGGCGGGGCCCTGGCGGTAGACAGGCACAGATTCTCGGATTACGTCACGGAAAAAATCAGGAACTGTCCGCTCATCGATGTTGTCACCCGGGAAGTCACTTCCCTGGATCTTGACGGCGTGACGGTGACGGCGACGGGTCCCCTTACATCCGACGCCCTGGCTGATGAGATCAGAAGGATCACCGGAGACAGGCGGCTGTATTTCTATGACGCGGCGGCTCCCATAGTGGACGCCTCCACCATAGATATGGAAAAGGCCTTTTTCGCCTCCAGGTACGGAAAGGGAACGCCGGATTACATCAACTGCCCGTTCACCGAGGAGGAATACCGGGCCTTTCACGAAGCTCTCACATCGGCGACAACGGCTGAGCTCCATGACTTTGAGAAAGGCGACAGCCTTAAGGTATTCGAGGGATGCATGCCCGTAGAGGTCATGGCGGGCCGGGGATACGACACTCTGAGATACGGTCCGATGAAGCCCGTGGGGATCAGGAATCCCCTGACGGACGAGTCATACTACGCCGTAGTGCAGCTGAGGAAAGAGAATGAGGAAGGCACCATGTACAACATAGTGGGCTTCCAGACGCATCTGACCTGGGGAGAGCAGAAGAGAGTGTTCAGAATGATCCCCGGGCTTGAGAACGCCGAGTTCCTCAGATACGGGGTGATGCACAGGAACACGTTCCTGGATTCACCGTCTCTTCTGGGAAGCGACTATTCCATGCGGGAAAGGGAAGGACTGTACTTTGCCGGACAGATGACCGGGGTCGAGGGGTACATCGAATCATGCGCTTCGGGATTCGTGGCCGGAGTCAACGCCGCGAGGCGCGCGGCGGGCCTGGGGCCCCTTACGTTCCCGGACAGGATGATGACAGGCGCCATGGCGGAATACATCTCAACGGGAGGACCTGTTCCCGGCACCTTCCAGCCGATGAACGCCAACTTCGGCATCGTGCCTCCGCCGGATGAAAAGGTCAGAGGCGGAAAGAAGGCCAGGGCGGAGTACTATTCGAAGAGAGCCCTTGAGACCCTTGAGGGCTTCACGGCTGAACTTGAAAGATCAAAAAAAGAAATCAGACAGGCAATTGGAGACCGAGATGCATAATGACGAACCCCGTCCTTCAGGGGAACTTGAAAACAAGATAGGATATCACTTCAAAGACAGCGGAATACTGAGAGCCGCCCTTACCCATTCATCCTACTACAATGAGATGAAGATGAAGGCCGAACCGGGACTGACGTACAACGAAAGACTGGAATTCCTGGGGGATTCCGTGCTTTCGGTGGTCGTCAGTTCATACCTGTTTGAGGAATACAGGAACAAGCAGGAAGGGGATCTGACCAAGATCCGCGCGGCCGTGGTGTGCGAGAAGGCCCTTTCGAAATTCGCCGCCGAGATCGGCCTGGGGGATTACCTGTTCCTGGGGCACGGCGAGATCATGAACGGCGGAAGAAAGAGACCGTCATTAACGGCAGACGCCTTCGAAGCCCTCATCGCCGCCATATATATGGATTCCGGCGAAGTCTTCACGGAAGTGGAGAGATTCGTGATGCCCTTCATCAAATCCGAGATATCAACGATCTCGAAAAACGGGGTCTTCATCGACTACAAGACCATGCTGCAGCAGCTGGTCCAACAGGCCGAAGGAGAGATCCTGGAATACGCCCTGGTCTCCGAGACCGGCCCCGCCCATGACAGGCAGTTCAGCGTGGAAGCCAGGCTGAACAGCAACATCATCGGCAGGGGGAACGGGAAGACCAAGAGGGAAGCGGAGCAGAAGGCCGCGAGAGAGGCCCTTATACTGTTCGGCGAAGTAAAGGAACATGACGAGAAGACATATTAACATACCCGTTTTCATTCCCCATCTGGGCTGTCCCAATATGTGCGTCTTCTGCGATCAGAGGACCATCACCGGGACCCGGACGGAACTGGAGACTGTCAGGGAGACGGTAGACAGGTGCGTGGGCACCTCCTCCGGACGTGAGGCGGAGATCGCTTTTTTCGGGGGTTCTTTCACCGGGATCGGGGAGGAACTGATGGTATCGCTCCTGGATCTGGCGAAGGAATACGCCGACCGGGGGCTGGTGTCGGGCATACGCATGTCAACGCGTCCGGACTATATTGACCCGCATATCGTATCGGTGTTGAGGAGATACCCGGTATCACAGGTGGAGCTGGGGATCCAGTCCATGGATGAGGATGTGCTGCGGGCATGCAGAAGAGGCCACTCG
Organism: Clostridia bacterium; assembly: GCA_017454465.1. Taxonomy (GTDB): domain Bacteria; phylum Bacillota; class Clostridia; order Oscillospirales; family CAG-272; genus UMGS1696. Next base: position 10,101 of record JAFTCY010000005.1, on the reverse strand, counting down.
CCCCGGGACACGGAAAGAGCGGTGAAGCTCCTCCGGGAAGGGGGACTCTCCGTGGGAGGGCAGATGATGATAGGCCTTCCGGGATCGCGCCCCGAAAGCGAGAAGGAATGCGCACGGTTCATAGCGGATAACTGCGATTCCGCAAGGATCTACCCGACCGTGGTCTTCAGGGACACTGAACTTGCCCGGATGACGGAGCGGGGAGAATATGACCCGCTTTCAGTGGACGACGCGGTGATAAGATCCGCTGACGTCCTTGAGATCCTTACCGGAAGCGGGACGGAGTGCCTGAGGATCGGGCTGTGTGACAGCGAGAACCTCCATTCGTCCGCGTATCTGGCCGGGCCGAACCATCCGGCCCTCGGAGAACTGGTATACGGCGAGATCTACTACAGGATAATATCGGCACAGCTGAGGGAAAAAGGGATCTCAGGCTGCGGCGCTGAAATATCGGTGCCGGACAGGCATATGTCGAAAGCTGTAGGGCTCAACGGGTCCAACAGGAAGAGGATTGCCGGGGAGTTCGGCCTGAAAAGCATCAGGTTCCGCGTGGATCCCGGTGCCCCGCCCTACAGGGTGTCAGTCAAGAAAATAGACATCGGAGGAAACTGAATTGTATCTCAAATCACTGGAACTGCACGGATTCAAATCATTTCCGGACAGGACCCTTTTAAGATTCAATGACGGAGCCACCGTCATAGTGGGTCCCAACGGAAGCGGCAAATCGAATATAACGGACGCGATGAAATGGGTGCTGGGTGAACTGTCCTCAAGAAGCATCAGGGGCTCCAAGATGGAGGATGTCATCTTCGCCGGAGCGGACGGAATGAAACCAATGAGCTTCGCCGAAGTGTCAGTCACCTTCGACAACTCCGGACTCAACAGGACCCTTCCCACGGACTATGACGAGGTCACCGCCACCAGGAGGTACTACAGGAACGGTGACAGTGAGTATTTCATCAACCGCAAGAAATGCAGGCTGAAAGACATATACGAGCTGTTCATGAATACCGGTATCGGCCGTGAGGGGTATTCCATCATAGGCCAGGGGAAGATCGCCGAGCTCATATCCAGGAAAAATGAGGACAGGAGAAAGGCTTTCGAGGAGAGCGCCGGCATATCAAAATACAGATACAAGAAGAACGAGTCGGAAAAGAAGCTGAAGGAGACCGAGGACAACATGGCCCGGGTCGAGGATATCGAACACGAGCTGGCGCAGCGAATCGGCCCCCTGTCAAGGGACTCGGAGAAAGCGCGGAAATATCTGGAGCTTTTCGCGGAAAAGAAAAAGATAGACGTCTCGATGTGGATATACGAGGCGGAAAGACTGGCCGGAGCCATCGGGAAGGCGGAGAGAGATCTCGAACTGTCCGGCCACGAGCTCGAGATGCAGGAAGACACCATCAGCGTGACTTCCTCGAAACTGGAAAGACTTCAGGAACAGTCCCAGAACGAGCACGAGGAACAGAACAGGAGCTTTGACGATATAACCCGCACCGACCGCCTGCTGTCTGCCACGAAGGCCGACATAGACATAAAGAGACTTGAGGCGGAGCACGCGGAGGAACTGATAGAATCTGAAAAACAGAGGATAGAAGGAGCCAGATCATCCCGTTCGGCCGAACAGGCAAGGCTGGATGAACTGAAGGCGAAGGCCGACGCGCTGGCGGCATCCCTTTCAGGGGAGAAGGAACTGCTCCGGGGGATCTCCGAAGAATCCGCCGGAAAGTCCGGGACCGTTGAAAAGCTCAGGGCGTCAGTCGAAGAGCTTCTGGTGAGGAAACAGGAGCTTGATTCGGAAATATCCGATCTTAAAGTCAGGCAGAGCGTCCTTCAGAAGAGCACGGAGGACGATGAGAAGAGGTCCCTGTCCATAAACCAGGACATAGAAAAATACGGCGTGAAGCTTGAGGAACTGAACCGGGAAGCGGATGACGCGCAGTCCCAGGTAGAGGACTACAGCTCCGCCATCTCAGAAATAGACAGCAAAGTGGCCGCGATGAAGGCCCGCCTTTCCGAACTGACCGGGGAATATGAGGCCTCAAAGGAAGATGAAAGGAAAAAACAGTCCGAATTCGACTCGATAGAGAGCCGCGTATCCGTCCTGCGCCGGATGATGGAGCACTTCGACGGATACAACAACAGCGTGAGATATGTCATGGGACTGTCGAAGGACGGGAGGCTGAAAGGCATCCACGGACCCCTTTCCCATCTGATAAAAGTTTCCGGCGAGCATGTGCTCGCCATCGAGACATCTCTTGGCTCGGCTCTTCAGAACATCGTCACGGAGGACGAGGAAAGCGCTAAAAAGGCCATTGCGGCGCTGAAGGAGGCATCACAGGGCAGAGCGACGTTCTACCCCATAACCACCGTGAGACCGCAGGAAAGGAGCCCGGAGACCCGGTCCGCCGAAAAAGCCGCCGGCTTCATAGGCTGGGGCGACTCCCTGGTGTCCTGCGACAGGAGATACAGAGACATCGTGAGCTCGCTGCTTTCGAGAGTCGCCGTGTTCGACGATCTTGACCACGCCACCGAGGCCGCGAGAGCCTGCGGATGGCGCCTCAGATGCGTTACGAGCGACGGACAGCAGATCAGTTCCGGCGGCGCCTTCACTGGCGGCCAGGCAAAACGCGATTCCGGCATGCTGTCAAGAGCCTCCCAGATCAGTTCCCTTGAGCAGGAACTGAAAAAAGTATCCGGAGAGCTTGACAGCCTGACTGAGAGGAACGCCGGTCTCGCTGAAGAGATAAAGACGCTGTCCGACACTGCGGGAACCGAGAGCGAGAGAAGGGAGCTCCTTCTGACTCTTATGTCCTCGGAAAACAAGAGATACAGCGAGGCGGACGGTGAAAGAAAGGCTCTTGAGAACCTGATCAGTTCCATCAGGACCGACCTGGGAAGCATATCTGACGACAGGGCCAGCATGAGCACAGAGCTTCTGGAACTGGAGGAGCTCATAGCCGGCAAGCTGGAACAGTCGGAAAAAGTGCAGGAGGAAAGGATGTCCCTGGCCCAGCAGATGGGTGAGGTCGAGAACGAGATCGCGGACCTTGAAAGAAAGGCCCAGGCTGAAAACATCAGAATAGCCGAGATCCTCAGGGACACAGAGGCAAACGAAGCCCAGCAGGCCGATATCCTTGGGCGCATATCCCAGATCGAGGAGGAGATCAGGGCCCACGAGGACAGGATCGAGGCGTCCCGGGGCAGGATAGCAAGAACAAAGGAAGCCGTCTCGGAGGATGAGAGGGCTGTAAAGGAACTGGGAGAGAAGCTGGAGCAGCTCCAGGCCAGGAAGGAACAGCTGATAAGATCGGTGACCGACACTGACGCCCAGATCAGCGCCCTGGGGAAACTCAAGGACGAGCAGATAGCCAAAAAGGAGATCCTGATCGTCGCCAACGAAAAGAACCGGCAGAAGACCGAGAGCCTCCGGGCGGACGAGGAGAAACTCAGCGCGAAGATGTGGGAGGACTACGAGTTCACCTTCGCTCAGGCTAAAAAGTTCGCCGAGGAGAATGACTGCGAGGTCATCGCAGAGGGACAGAGATCTTCCTTTGCCCTCAGGCAGACTGAACTGAAAAACGCAATCAAGGCTCTGGGCCATGTCAACGTCAACGCCATCGAGGAATACAAGGAAGTAAAGGAGCGATACGAGAACATAAAGACCCAGCTGGATGACCTGAGGGCTTCCAGGGAGGATCTGACGAAGGTGCTGCTTGAAGTCGAATCCAGCATGAAAGAGATCTTCCTCGACGCTTTCGCGAAGATCAACACGTATTTCGGCGAGGTGTTCAGGGAACTGTTCGGAGGAGGCCACGCGGAGGTGGTGCTCTCCGACGCCGACAACCCTCTGGAATGCGACATAGAGATAAACGCCGCGCCTCCCGGGAAGACCATAAAGAACCTGAACCTGCTTTCCGGCGGAGAGCAGTCGTTCATAGCCATAGCCCTGCTTTTTGCACTTATCAGGGTCAACCCGTCTCCCTTCTGTATCTTCGATGAGATCGAGGCGGCCCTTGACGAGGCGAACGTGGCAAGGGTGGGCAGGTACGTAAAGAAATACTCGAGGGAGATGCAGATCATAATGATCTCCCACAGGAGAGGAACGATGGACATAGCCGACACCCTGTACGGAGTGACCATGCAGACCAGCGGCGTGTCCAAGGTGTTCACTCTCAGCGCCGGTGACAGCGCCGAGGGACTGGTAACGAAATAGAGAGGATATATGGGATTTTTCAGGAAACTTAAGGAAGGGCTCTCAAAGACCAAGGGCGCCTTCATAAACCAGATGAATGAAGTGGTCAAGAGCTTCAGACGCGTGGACGAGGATCTGCTGGAAGAGCTGGAGGAGGTCATGATAATGGCCGACATGGGCGCCGCCACGGCCGGTTCCGTCATAGATGAGCTCAGGGACCGGATAAAAACGGACAACATCAGGGATCCGGAGGAAGTGAAAACTGCCCTCGGCGAGATCCTTGCCGGACATATCGGAGAGGGCGAGCCCCTCAGACTGGGCACGAAGCCTTCCGTTATCCTGGTGATCGGGGTCAACGGGGTCGGCAAGACCACTTCAATAGGCAAGATAGCCAACAACCTGAAGAAGGAAGGAAAAAAGGTCATAGTGGCTGCCGCTGACACCTTCAGGGCCGCTGCCATCGAGCAGCTGGCTGTGTGGTGCGACAGGGCAGGGGTGGAGCTTGTCAGGCAGAACGAGGGCTCAGACCCGGCTTCCGTTGTCTTCGACGCCATAGCCGCCGCCAACAAGAGGCAGGCTGACGTTCTTATAATAGACACCGCCGGAAGGCTCCACAACAAGAGCAACCTGATGGAGGAACTGGCGAAGATCAACCGCATCATCTCGAGAGAGCTGCCGGGCGCGGACCGGGAGACCCTGCTGGTGCTGGATTCCACCACCGGCCAGAACGCGGTGATGCAGGCCAGAAAGTTCAAGGAAGCGGCCGACATCACCGGCCTGATCCTGACCAAGCTTGACGGCACCGCCAAGGGCGGAGCAGTATTCTCCATAAAATCAGAAGTGGACATTCCCGTCAAATTCATAGGAGTGGGCGAGAAGATAGACGACATGAGGCCCTTTGACGCGGATATGTTCGTGAAGGCGCTCCTTGACGAGGGAGACGGCGCTGACGAAGATTACGACGAAGAAGACGGGGAATATGAGAAATAAAGGAAAAGGAAGAAAAAAGCCCGTGACCGTTGTCCTTGCATCAAACAACAGAAAAAAGATCGCTGAGATCGAAACTTTGCTGGGGGATCTGACGTCTAAGGGCGCAGAGGTGCTTTCCCTCAGGGAGACCGGCTTTACCGGAGAGATCGACGAATGGGGAGCGTCATTCGAGGAGAATTCCCTGATAAAGGCGAAGGTCCCGGCCGGTCTCGGCTATGTAGGCATAGCCGACGACTCCGGTCTCGCCGTGGATCATCTGGGCGGGGCGCCGGGGATATATTCAGCCAGATACTCCGGAGAGGGCTCCACGGACGCGGGAAACAGGGAGAAACTGCTTTCCGAGCTGCGGGGAGTTCCCGCGGAAGACAGAGGCGCCCGGTTCGTGTGCACCTGCGCACTGGTGCTTCCTCCGGATTTCCCGGGAAAGGTACCGGAAGAATGGCGTATCACGGACGAGCTGTCCCTTAAGATCGGGATCCCGAAGGAGAGGGCAATGGTGGTCCGGGGAGAATGCCGCGGCGTCATCCTCGAGAAGGAGCAGGGTGACGGCGGATTCGGATACGACCCGCTGTTCTACTATCCCGATTTCGGACATACTTTCGCCGAGATACCCGGTGAGATGAAGAATTCGGTGTCCCACAGGGGAAGGGCGATGGGGATATTCATTCCCAGACTTACAGAAATACTTACGAGGTGATAGATATGCTCACCAGCAAACAGAGAGCCTTTCTGAGGAGCGAGGCGTCAAAAGCGGACGCCCTGTTCCAGATAGGAAAGGGGGGCCTGGGCGAAACGGTGATACAGAGCGCCGGCATGGCCCTTGACGCGAGAGAACTCATAAAGCTGTCGGTCCTGGACAACTCCGACGAGGATCCCAGGGAGGCGGCGGAGGAGATCGCCCGTGCCACCGGCGCGGAAGTGGTGGCGGTGATCGGAAGGAAAATAATCCTGTTCAGGGAATCCTCAAGAAAAGAAAAAAGGAAGATCTCCGAGCAGGTGAAAGGTATCTGAGCCATGACCGCGGAAACGAGAGAGCGGCTGGCCGCCTTCGCCAGGGAACATATGGGCGAAAAGCGGTTCAGGCATACCGAGGGCGTGGCGGCGGAAGCCCTCCGGCTGGGCAGTATATACCTGCCGGATGAGCTTGACGCGCTTGAGACCGCCGCGTGGCTCCACGACATTTCGAAAGACCTGGATCATAACGCGCAGTTGCAATATTGCACCCGTTTTGATATAATACTCGACAAATATCAGAAAAGGGCCCCGGGAGTGCTTCACGCAATAACGGGGGCCGACACGGCGGAAAGAGCCCTGCCCGATCTTGTGGACAGGAACGTGAAGAGTGCCATCAGGTACCACACCACAGGCCGGGAGAACATGACCGTGTTCGAGTCCGTCATCTACCTGGCGGATTACATAGAACCCGGAAGGCGGCATGAGAGCTGCAGGGAACTGAGGCGGTACTTTTACGGAGACGCCGGAAAAAAAGACAAAAGGGAACACCTGGCCGACACCATGATAATGTCTTTTGACATGACGGTCAGGTACCTGACGGAGACCGGAGCCCTGATCGACGCCGATACGGTATCGGCCAGAAACTGGTTCATCATGATCAGGGACGAGAAAAGGTTCGATGAATTTGAGGAGAAGCTTAATGAAAAACAATGACGGAAACACCGAAGAATTCAAAATAACCGAAGAACAGGACAAAAACGATCAGGAAACTGATTTCGATGAATACTACCCCCAGGACGACTCCTACTCATACGATGATCCCGCGGACGCGGGCGACACGGTGGAGTTTTCCCAGCCAAAGAAGAAAAAGCCCGTTAAGAAGGTCCACTGGGCCCTTATCGCCGTGCTTCTGGTGGTCTGCGTCGCCTTTCTTCTGGTGGTCGGCTGGATAGTGCTCTACAGGCCGGCTGTGGATCCCAACGATGTGCCTTTCGATACCTCCGAAACGGCCGACACGGCTGACACCGCTGACACCAGGGGTCCCGGGGAGTCCTCCGAAACCGAAGATACCCGTCAGGATCCGGTCAACGTTCCGGATGACGGCAAGTATCACATAAAGAACGCGGACAATTACAATATCCTGGTGGTAGGCCACGACAAGCTGGCGGCCCTGGCGGACGTGACGATGATCGTGAACTTCAACGCGGCTGAGAAGAAGATATCCGTGATGCAGTTCCCCAGGGACACATACGTGGATCCCAACGGAGTCGACTCTGACGCTTATCTCTACACATACAAGATAAACGAAATGTTCTCCCATTATCTGGGTGACGCCTGGAGCGGGATCGACGAGGATGCCAGGTACAAGGCTGCCATTGACGGCGTGGCGAGCGTTCTCGAAAAGAGCCTCTGCATAAAGATCCAGCACAGGGTCCTGGTGACCCTGGACGGCTTTGACAAGATCGTTGACGCTGTGGGCGGCGTGGACATGTACGTCCCCTATGTGATGCAGTATGACGATCCCGAGCAGGGACTTTACATCAACCTGTATCCCGGCTACCAGCATCTTGACGGCAACCAGGCGGAGCAGTTCGTCAGGTTCAGGAGCGGTTACATACAGGCTGACATAGGCCGTGTCAACGCCCAGAAGATATTCCTGACGGCGTTCTTCCAGAAGGTGAAGTCACTGGTGAAGGCATATGACGTTTCAGCCCTGACGAACCTGGCGACGGAAGTCCTGAAGAACGTGCATACCGACATGACCGTATCCGACGTGATGTACTACGCGAAGAACGTAATGGGAATAGATCTTTCAGGCGTAAACATGATGACCGTTCCCGGCAACATGGATCCCACCGGCGTCTGGTACGTGGTGAACAGGGACGCTACCCTTGCGGCCGTGAACACATATTTTAACATCTACGACAAGGATATAACCGATTCCATATTCGACAGGCCGAAGACCTTCTACGACCAGTACAGCCCCGGTATCTACGAGACATACTTCTCACCGGCGAACACTGTGATCGACCAGGTATACAACGGCGCGGACATCGATGAGGACTCTATTTACATACCCACATACTGATAAACGGAGAAAAAATGGAAAACATCACTAAACTTCCCATTGAGGAAGGACTTACTTCAAAAGACCTTCAGAATCCGGAAAAGCTGGCCGAGTTCATCGTCGCCGTGCTGGATTCCAAAAAAGCCAGGGACCTGAAGCTGCTCCACGTGGAGAGCCGCACGGTCATCGCCGACTACTTCGTGCTCTGTTCCGGCGGGTCAAGGACCCAGGTGAACGCCCTCATAGACGAGGTCGAGTTCAGGCTTGAACCCTACGGCATCACACCGAAACACATCGAGGGAGCCGATTCGGGCATATGGGTGCTGGAGGATTTCGGCTCCGTGATCCTGCATGTGTTCACTCCGGACGCGAGAGAGTTCTACAACCTGGAGAAACTGTACCAGGAGACCACCGAGAAGGATATTTCCTCACTTATAAGCGAAGACTGACAGAGGTTTTTGTACTATGAAATACGATTTTGAGCGCATAGAGCGCAAATGGCAGGACAGATGGGAAGAGGCCGGGATCTTCAGGGCTGAGGACAACAGCGAAAAAAAGAAGTTCTACGCCCTGGTGGAGTTCCCGTATCCCAGCGGGGCCGGTATGCATGTAGGCCATATCAAGGCTTATTCCGGGCTTGAAGTGGTATCGAGAAAAAGAAGGATGGAGGGGTACAACGTGCTCTTTCCCATCGGTTTCGACGCCTTCGGCCTGCCTACCGAGAATTACGCCATCAAGACGAACACCCATCCCAGGATCGTGACCGACAGGAACATCGCCAACTTCACCAACCAGCTGAAGAGGGTGGGATTCTCCTTCGACTGGTCCCGTGTGGTGGACACCACCGACGAGGGATATTACAAATGGACCCAGTGGATATTCAGGAAGATGTTCGACGCGGGTCTGGTGTTCAGGGCAAAGACTTTGGTCAACTACTGCCCGCACTGCAAGGTCGTGCTTTCCAACGAGGATTCCCAGGGCGGGAAATGCGATGTCTGCCACAGCGACATCGTCCAGAAGTCCAAGGATGTGTGGTACCTGAGGATCACCGAGTATGCCGACAAGCTCCTTGAGGGACTCGAAAGGGTGGATTACCTCCCAAATATCAAGCTGCAGCAGCAGAACTGGATCGGAAGATCGGAGGGAGCCTTCGTGAACTTCAGCCTTACGGGCTGCGACGAGAAGCTCCGCATATACACCACAAGATGCGACACCATGTTCGGAGCCACTTTCATGGTCATAGCCCCCGAGCATCCCATGATCCAGAGGAACCGTGACAGGATAAAGAACATCGGTGAACTTGACGCTTACGCGGAAGAGTGCTCAAAGAAGACGGAATTCGAAAGGACCCAGCTCGTCAAGGACAAGACGGGCGTCAGGATCGACGGCATTTCAGCCGTCAACCCCGCCAACGGAAAGGAGATCCCCATTTATATCTCCGACTACGTAATGATGGGATACGGCACAGGCGCCATCATGGCGGTGCCGGCCCATGACGAGAGAGACTATGAGTTCGCTAAGAAATTCGGCATAGAAATCATCGAAGTCATAAAGGGCGGAAACATAGAAGAGGCGGCCTATACCGGAGACGGGGAGATGGTGAACTCCGGCTTCCTGAACGGTATCAGGACAAAGAATGAGGCTATCTCCAAGATGCTGGTGTTCCTGGCCGAGAACGGCCTGGGAGAGAAGGGCGTCCAGTACAAGATGAAGGACTGGGCCTTCAACAGGCAGAGATACTGGGGAGAGCCGATCCCGATCATCCATTGCCCGAAATGCGGAATGGTGGGAGTCCCTTATGAGGAACTGCCCCTGAAGCTTCCGGATCTTGAGAACTTCGAGCCCGGCGAAGGCGGGGAGAGCCCTCTGGCCAAGATAGACAGCTTCGTGAACT
>JAFTCY010000054.1 GCA_017454465.1 Clostridia bacterium | reverse complement strand
GACGCCCTGCGGCGACTATCTTTGCGAAGTCATGACACAGCTGCCGCTGCGCGGCAAGGGCGGTCTCGTGTATAAGATTCAAATACCGGTACAAATGACCGCGAAGCCTTAAAACACCACATATCCATATCCTTTCTTACGGTCATTCTGGTGGCGGTGGATCAATCCCCGCCGCTATTACGATATCTGCTGTTCGATCAACTGCGCATATCGTTCCGTCAGGTCATGTAGTCTGGCCAGGGAAAGCGTTTCCTGTAGTGCCTCCTCCCGCGTCCCACGCATATAATCCATAAACTGCTTCTGTAATACCTTAAACTCCTGTGCAAGAGCGGATTCCCCGACAAGCTCCAGCATTGTTATGCCGTCAAGGAGCAGCGGCCGGAACATCCTGTCCATCATGGGAAAATAAGAGTCCGGATCATGCTTTTCCGTTGAGAAAGCTACTATGTCAGCGCAGTTCTCTTTTATGACAGAAATCGACTCCCTCAAATACGGAACCACTGATTGCTGCTTTGCTTCCGTGGGGATTACCGTGCCCACCATCAACTCCTGATCGACCGAGGAAAGCAATTCTTCCCCCGATAATGACAATTCGGTGCGTTCGCCGCTATTCTCGCGGGTGGGATTTATAAAATGGTATTTCCCGTCATATTCTGTGAAAACGACGGCATGCTTTCCGTAGGGCGTTTGAATACCGAGCATTGCAGGCTTGTGTATGCGAAGATAATTGCAGAGCTGCTCACGGACCACAGCCTCCTCGACCATTCTGAACCCCTGAGGAACAAGCCACAGGTTAAACCACTTCGCGCTTTGTAGCATGGGTCCGGAGATATATGCACCATCCTCTTTGGAAAACAGGTATGGCAACTTGATTTCCAGCGCTATTATGTAATCCTCCGTATCTGCCCCGTTGAATTCCATAATCGTAGCAAGGGCAGCATAGGAACAGGAGGAATTGAAATGCATGTATTTCATCAGGCTCTCCTGCTTTTCATGAAAAGTGCCTTTAGTATACGAAAAAGACTACCGAAAAACAAGACTTGAAAACCTCATCTCACAGCGGCAGCAGAATCTCCGTCGCGAAGGAAGCGTTCCTCTTCCTCCGCAATCTTCCGGCAGGATTCGATCGCGTTGTCCAGGAGGTTTCCGAGAATCACGCAGAGATCGATATCACATGAAAGAGGACATTATATCCGCCCATTGCCGGCGAACAACTGCATTCTTTTAAGCGATTCCTGATAAACTCCCTGCGTTCCTTCGGGATCGGGGAGATAATTCAAGCATCTTTTAAAGGTTTTTTGAAAAACAGGCTGCGTTCGTGTGCTTTCAGCGCAGATTCATATGTGATAGAATGAAATATGGTTCTGGGCAAAGAAATCACAGGACGTGCATATCGGAGGATCTATGAAAACAGCCATCGTTTATCACTCATATCACCATGGAAACACAAAGAAAGAGATCGCCGGTGCGGTGAAGTTCTATGAGGGGCTGGTGAAGGAATAAATGGCGCAGAAACACGTCCCGAAAAGCGTTGATGAGTACATATCCCTGCAGGAAGAGCATACAAGACCGCTCCTTGTGCAGATCAGGGATACCATCCGTGCGGCCATCCCTGACGCAACGGAAACGATCTCCTGGGGCATGCCGACGTATAAGAAAAAGCACAACCTGATTCACTTTGCCACCGCAAAGAAGCATATCGGAATCTATCCCGGAGAAGAGGCAGTGACGACTTTTGCGGAGGAACTTGTCGCTTACAGTTTTGACAAGGGGAATATCCGCATCCCGTACAAAGAACCGCTGCCGCTTGATCTGATCAGACGTATTGCCGTATGGTGTGAGGAACACGATGAGATGTGACGATTGTCTGTATTATGTCTTCGATGACGACCTTCGGGAGTACGTCTG
>JAFTCY010000053.1 GCA_017454465.1 Clostridia bacterium | reverse complement strand
CTTCGACGCTATACTATCAGCATCCGTTCTCGTATCCACCATAATCTTCATGATCACCGGATTTTCCCTTGAAGCCTACGTAGGAATTATCATTTCCGTATTCATCATTAAGGCAAGTATTGAAATTATCCTTGAGACGCTTGATGATATTCTCGGCAGGCGGGCCGACGCGGAGCTGACATCCAAGATAAAGGAAGTTCTTATGCGTGAACCCGAGGTCAGAGGTGCCTTTGACCTGTTCGTGAACAACTACGGGCCCAACAGAAATTACTCTTCCGTCCACCTTGAGCTGCCGGATACCATGACCGTGGAGGAACTCGATACCCTTACAAGAAAGGTCCAGGCCAGCGTCTACACAGAAACCGGGGTAATTCTCACGGGAGTCGGGGTATATTCATACAACACGAGCAACAGCGAGGCCGCTGCAATAAGAAATATGGTTATGGAGAAGGTAATGTCACACGAGTGGGCAGTACAGCTTCACGGCTTCTATCTGGATCAGGAAAGCAAGACCATGAAATTTGACGTAGTCCTTTCATTTGACATTTCCGAGAAGGAAGCTCTCGGCATCCTGTACTCCGAGATCGGTAAGATGTTCCCGGGATACAATCTTACGATCGCTCCAGACGTTGATCTGTCTGACTAGATCGTTGTTGTTTTTAACATTTCGGTTGTTCTAATGCATTTGCTGAGGAGATTATTGATGACAAACGGATTTGCGAAAAAAATTGTAGCGTTCTCTCTTGCCATACTGCTTATGATTGCTTCCAAAGCGCTGGTATCTGCTGATCCAGGAAAGGAAAATTTTACAAGGCGGTATGAATACGAGCCCGGAGTCTTTTCAGACGTGCGGGATACTGACTGGTTTTACGGCAATGTTGTCTCGGTATACGAATACGGCCTTATGAACGGCAAAGGAAACAGCCGGTTCGACACGGAAGGAAATATAACCATAGCCGAGGCGTGCACCATCGCAGCAAGGCTCAACGCTATATATACTTCAGGTTCCGACACATTCGAAAAAACAGAGCCATGGTATCAGGTCTATGTTGATTACTGCACGAGACATGGTATACTTGCAGTGGAGCCGGATGATCTTACAGTTCCGGCCACGAGAAAGCTGTTTGCGGCAATACTGGCCCACTCACTCCCCGGTGAAGAGCTGCCGGAGATCAATTACGTCGGAACTGACTCTATACCCGACGTGAAGATGGTGGATGAGTTCGCTGACGAGATATACATGCTTTATCGGGCAGGCATAACTATAGGAGCAGACGCTAACGGCACATACAACCCTGACAAGTACATAAAACGATCAGAGGTCGCCGCCATCGTTACGAGAATGGTGGATCCGTCCCTGAGAAAAGAAATAATCCTCGGCGGAACTTTCGCCGAGGTATTTGTTTCCCCGGATGCCGACGCTTCCGTCGCGGACGGATCCGAATCCAAGCCATACCGTACCCTTGACGCCGCAAGAGAAGCCGTAAGGGCTATCGACAGATCCCGGTACCAGGGAATAAACGTCATACTCAAGTCAGGCGTATATCCCCTGACTTCCACAGTTGAATTCACGGCTGAGGACTCCGGGACATCCAGATGCAGGATAAGGTACATCGGTGAAGAAGGCACAGTTCTGAACGGAGGCACCATAGTGGCCAATTCCGACTTTGTCCCGGCATCCGGGGATGCCATGCAGTATTTCCCTGAAAAGGTCCGGGATGAGCTTCTGATGCTTGACCTTTCAAAATACGGATACACTGCAGAAGGCCTGGCAGCTGATATGGCCTCGGTCTCCGGATATGCCGACAGAGCGGCCAATATATCCGTCAATGGGGTCAAAATGGAACTTGCCAGATATCCGGACTCCGCGAAAAACATTGAAGACGGCTGGGTGGAGATAACAGGCGGTGAATTCAGGGACAAATACGGAAATTATACAGCTTTGACCGATAATGACCCGGACACGGAACACCACCCCGTCAGCATTCTGCTGGCAGTTCCGCAGGAGGTGATAGACCGGGCCAGGACATGGCATGCTGCCACAACAGATGTCAGAACCGTCGGACGGCTCACATACCTGTGGGCTCATGACAACTCAGTCATTGAAGATATCGATACATCAAACAATTTGATAAAGGTCAAATACGTCGGCGCTTACTATCCGAAAGAGGGCGGAATAATATACTTCTACAATATTCCGGAGGAGCTGGACAGCCCCAACGAGTACTATATAGACCCCGAGACGACCGCTTTATACTACTATCCGTCGGACGACATGAGGACCGCAGTACTGTCCATTCCGAAACTTGACGCCCCTGTGATCACTTTCAGCGGGGCGGAATACATCTCGTTTGAAAGCATGAGGATCGAGAACGGCAGGGACCATGCCGTCAAAGGAGAAGGAAACAACATCATACTGAAAGATCTCTTGATCTCTGATTTTGTGAATGCGATCGCCCTCAGGGGCTCACATAACCTTATCACGCTTTGTACCATACACGATATCACCGATACCGCCGTCATAGTCGAAGGCGGAGATACAAGCAGCCTGACAAAAGCTGAGACAAAAGTATACAATAACCTGCTATACAGATGGGGCGTCGGAACGGCCACACTTACATATGCCATCCAGAACAAAGGCTGCGGCATCACAGTATCCCATAATGAAATGTTCGATGCAAAATCCCTCGCGATGAACTCCGACGGCAACCTGCATGTGATCGAGTATAACAAAATGTACGATGTCGCCAAGCTCTTCAATGAAGGAGGGGTGTTCGGTGACGGAGGAAGCATGGCCTACGGTACCGTTCTGAGATACAATCTGGTCATGCACGCGGGTGCTTACGGTTTCAGCAGGAACATAACGCCCATGGGAGTCCAGGGCATCACGGTCGACTGTGACTGCTCCGGGCTGACGATATACGGCAACATCATTTACGATGTCACAGGATACGGGATCGGGATCGCAGGGGGCAGGGACCATATCATGCATGACAACCTGTTCGTTGCCACAAGTCCCTATGCCCTGGCAATCGACGGAAGAGAATACGTGGGCTATTTCAAAGGCGGAAACGAATGGCCCGGCGAAGGATGGGCAGAGATCAGGGCGGCAGTCAACCCTGCCTGGCGTGAAGCGTTTCCGGTGCTGGCGCAGGTAGTGGTGGATGAATCCCAGGCAAGGGAAAATGACGCAAATCTTGTCATCTCTCCCGGCGGATGCTCGTTCACCAGCAATTTCATTTTTTTCGACAAAGTCAGGATCGGAGAGTGGGGACTGAAATACATATACGCGATCGACGGGGCAGATATGATGAGCACATTCGAAGACCCCACCGCTGTGGTATACAGCTCAAAACGCTCCGGCCACCCGCCTCTTGAGGAATGCGTCGAAAAAGCCCAGGAGGCTATAAATCTTCCCTCCTCTGAGGTCAGCAAGATAGGACGAGTAATGAGCGACTGGGAATAAAAACGTGTGAAAACCGGGCACAGGCCCTGAAACGAGGTATTAACTATGAAAGAGATTATTTGTCCGCACTGCCAGAAAGTCTTCACGGTCGATGAGGAAGGATATGCAGCCATTGTCAAACAGGTACGCGATTCCGAGTTTGACAGAGAGATCAGCCGCAGGGAAAAAGAGTTTTTAAACGACAAGGAAAACGCCGTGAATCTTGCTGTGACAAGAACAGAGGCAGACAAGGACCGTGTGATCTCCGAACTGGAGAAAAAGATCGCCTCCTTTGATTCCGAGAAAGCCGCGGAAATCGCAAGCTTGAATTCGAGAAACGCGCTTGAGATCGCGGAAAAAGAGAAGGAGATCCAGCGCCTGAACAGCCAGGCGGAAATAGATAAAGCAAACTCAGAAAACGCCATTGAGAGAGCTGTTCAGGAAAAGGAAAAAGAGATACTCCGGCTGAAGAACGACCTGGAACTGGAACAGCAGAAAAGCGAACTCAGCGAAAAGAACCTGAAGGAAAGCCTTGAGGCAGAGCTCAAACGCAAGGATGAGGAAATAGCCTACTACAAAGACTTTAAAGCACGCCAGTCCACTAAAATGATCGGTGAAAGTCTTGAGCAACATTGCGAGACCGAGTTCAACAAGCTAAGGGCAACAGCGTTCCGTGAAGCCTATTTTGAAAAGGACAATGATGCCAGAACTGGCAGCAAGGGAGACTACATATACCGGGAAAGCGGAGCCGACGGGACCGAGTTCATTTCCATAATGTTTGAGATGAAAAATGAAATGGACGAAACAGCCACAAAACATAAAAACGAAGACTTTTTCAAGGAACTCGATAAAGACCGTAGGGAAAAAAACTGCGAATATGCTGTGCTGGTCACTATGCTGGAGGCAGACAGCGAACTCTACAATTCCGGTATAGTGGATGTATCCTACAAATATGAAAAGATGTACGTGATCCGGCCTCAGTTCTTCATTCCGATGATAACGATCCTGAGAAACGCCGCATTAAATTCACTTTCGTACAGGCAGGAACTGGCGTTGATCCGTAATCAGAACATTGACGTCACTAATTTTGAAAACAGCCTCCATGATTTTCAGACAAAATTCAGTGATAACTACAGGATGGCCAGCGACAGATTCCAGAAAGCCATCGACGAGATCGACAAGACCATCGACCACCTGCAGAAAGTCAAAGAAAACCTTATCGGCTCCGAAAGACAGCTCCGCCTCGCGAATGACAAGGCTCAGGATCTCAGTGTCAAGAAACTGACAAAGAACAACCCGACCATGCAGGCAAAATTTGCCGCTCTCAAAAGCGAAAAGGAAGAATAACAAACACAAAGCAGCAAAAAAATCCGCAGGCGGTGACGTCCGCCATTTTTACAAAAAGATAACCCCTCGAAAAACCTTGTAAAATATAGTGTTTTCGAGAGGTAGATATACTAAGTGATGTTATTCCCACTCAGCCCACGGGTCTTATTTCTTTTGCTCCAGACAATTATATTGCCGCTGGTATCTTCACGTGATCGACTTGTGGGAAAGTGTTTATATACTGTTGTTTCTATTAGTACTATCCATAGCTACATTGATAACTGTTACGTATTAAAAAAATCCGCCTGATTGCCGGATACGCAAACAAAAGCGGATTATATATCTGAGTGACTGGACTTGAACCAGCGGCCTCTACCACCCCAAGGTAGCGCGCTCCCAACTGCGCCACACCCAGATAACTGTTCTTCGCAGCGAACGAAATTATACCACTAATTGATATGCGTGTCAAGCATTTATTGAAAACAAAGGAAAAACCCGGAAGGCAGATCAAAAGGACGCGTTTTTTTCACCGCATTTTTCAAGGACCCTTTTCCCGTTCAGCGTTGCTGAACCCTCGAACCAGATGGAATCATAGTCGTTTTTCAGCGGCTTTTTTCTTATTCCTGTCCTGAAGAACCTGTACCAGAATCTCACTGCCGATGGAATGATGACTGTGAACAGCATAAACGGACCGATCCAGGCATTCTGTATGCCGTGTCCGTGCTCATGGGCGATCATGCGGTCACCGCAATTTTCCGGAACGAATGCAAATAAGCCGAGATCAAGTCCCCAATGTGCTTTTTTCAGCCGGAAAAACCAGTTGTAGCCCCTCTTTTCGGGGATACGTCCGGCAGATTTCATAACCAGCGCCGCCACGCAGCCGGCCAGAGTCACAGGCATGCCCCACAGAAAAGAAAGCGCGTAATATACCGCAGCCGGGGGGATCGGAAGTCTGAGGCTCTTCAGGCCGACGCCTTCAAAGACCGAGTAGATTACGAAACATAGCGAAAAATATCCGCACAGCACACAAAGAACTTCCATATACGCCTCCCTCACTCTGGTTCTGAAATTTTATAATACAACCAAATCGACAAAAAGACAACACTTTTTTTGTGACCTTTGCATATGGGATTATATGCCCATTTCTTTGACAAAGCAGGAAGGATTGTGATATAATCGATTTGTGAAAATGGCGGGATTTCAGACGCCTTTAAAACAAATATTTTACAGCCGGTACCACCGGCAGATAGGAGAAAACAATGGGACTTATAGCAGCAGGATTATCAGCAATCAGCGGTTCACTCGCAGATCAGTGGAAGGAGTTTTTCTACTGCGATTCTCTTGACGCAGACACTCTGCTTGTCAGAGGCCAGAAACAGGCCGGCGGCAAAAAAGGCAGCGACAACATCATATCCAACGGTTCAGGCATCGTGGTCGCAGACGGCCAGTGCATGATAATCGTCGACCAGGGCAAAATCGTTGAGTTCTGCGCTGAACCGGGGCAGTTCACATACGACACTTCTTCTTCCCCCAGCATCTTCTCCGGCAATTTCGGTGAATCCATAGTCGCCACATTCAAGGATATGTGGGAACGTTTCACATACGGCGGAGAACCCGGAAAAGTTCAGAGAGTCTACTACTTCAACACAAAGGAACTCACTGACAACAAGTTCGGAACGCCAAACCCCATCCCGTTCAGGGTGGTTGACAAGAATATAGGACTTGACATAGACGTTGCGGTCCGCTGCTCCGGTGTTTATTCCTACAAGATCACCAATCCTCTCCTGTTCTACACCAACGTGGCAGGAAACGTTCAGGGCGCTTATACCCGTGACATGCTTGATTCACAGCTCAAGACCGAATTCGTCAGCGCTCTCCAGCCCGTATTCGGAAAGCTTTCATACACAGGCCTGAGACCCAGCGAGCTCCCAGCACACGCAAACGAGCTCTGCGATCTGATGAACGAGGAACTGACCAAGAAATGGGGAGAACTCCGCGGCCTGTCTGTCATCTCCGTCGCTCTGAATCCCATCACGCTTACTGAAGAGGACGCAGAGATCATCAAAAATGCCCAGAAGGCTGCCATCAACCGCGATCCCACAATGGCAGGCGCAACGCTGATCCAGGGTCAGGTAGACGCTATGAGAGATGCAGCCAACAATGCCAACGGTGCAATGGCAGGATTCATGGGTATCAACATGGCGGGCGGCGTGGCAGGCAACACTGCGGCAAACCTGTTCGCAATGGGCGGCCAGCAGACTGCAGCGGCTCCTCAGGCACCGGCAGCAGATGTATGGACATGCCCGAACTGCGGACACCAGTCCACAGGCAAGTTCTGCACCGAATGCGGCACAAAGAAGCCCCAGCCCCAGGGAACATGGATCTGCCCCACATGCGGCAAGGAATCCACCGGAAAATTCTGTTCTGAATGCGGAACGAAGAGACCCGAATCCCAGGGACCCGCTAAATGCCCGAACTGCGGTTTCGAGATCGCAGATCCGGCAACGAAATTCTGCCCTGACTGCGGAACCAAACTCAACTGACAGCCAACACAGAAAGAAAGTAAAGGAGGCCTGCAGTGGCTAATTTACTTGAATACAAATGCCCGAACTGCGGGGGTTCAATCGTATTCGATTCTGCCTCCCAGTCAATGAAATGCCCTTACTGCGATTCCACGTTCTCAGTGGAAGAAATGGAAGGCAAAGATGATGTGCTCAGCACGGCGGCGCCCCAGGACGATCTGTCCTGGGACAATTCCGCGGGGGACGAGTGGTCCCAGCAGGAAAAGGATGACATGCGGATTTACGTGTGCCAGTCCTGCGGGGGCACGATAATGGGCGAGGCGACCACAGCCGCCTCATCCTGCCCTTACTGCGGGAATCCCATAGTCATGACCAACCAGTTCGCCGGATATCTGAAACCGGACTATGTCATACCGTTCAAACTGGACAAGAAGGCTGCCATTGAAGGTCTGAAAAGACATCTCAGCGGTAAAAAGCTCCTGCCGAAGATCTTCAAGGATGAAAACCATATCAACGAGATCAAAGGCATGTACGTCCCCTTCTGGCTGTTCACTTCTGATGCGTATGCCGATGTCAGTTTCAAAGCGACGAAAGTAAGGACTTGGAGCGATTCAAGATACAACTATACCGAAACATCCCATTACCAGATAAGGCGCGCCGGAGACATTTCCTTTGACCATGTTCCCGTTGACGGGTCCACCAAGATGCCCGACGATCTGATGCAGTCCATAGAGCCATATGATTTTTCCGAAGCAGTGGATTTCCAGACAGCATATCTCTCAGGGTATCTGGCCGATAAGTATGATGTGTCTGTTGATGATTGCGTTGAGATCGCAAACCACAGGATAAAGAATACAGCCGAACAGGCCTTCGCCTCAACAGTCGGCGGCGGATACGCATCCGTAATACCAATCAACTCGGCCGTCAGGCTGTTCAACGGATATTCAAAATACGCCCTGTACCCTGTCTGGCTTCTTAACACGACATGGAACGGCAACACATACACGTTTGCCATGAACGGGCAGACAGGCAAGTTTGTCGGCGATCTTCCGGTGGACAACAAAGCGGCATGGCGCTGGAGAATAATCATAATGCTTCTGGTCGGTCTCGGGGTCTACGGCATACTGTTTATTCTCCGTATGATGGGAATACTCTGAGGGGGGAGGCGGCGGTAATGAAAAAAATTCTTATTCCTCTTCTCCTTTCAATCTTCCTGATCCTGTCGTGCGTTCTGGCCGTATCCGCATACAGCGGCCCCGAACTGCTCATAGACGAAGCAGGGTTGCTGAATGAAACGGATTTTTCATACATACATGACTATCTGGAAGAAATCACTGACAGATATGGAATGACCGTCAGTATCGTAATAAAGAACGGGATCGGCGGCAAAGAGATGCTGGAGGCTGCTGAAGATTTCTACAGAGGAGCCGGCTACGGCACAGACGGCATCATGCTGTTTCTGGATATGGAGCAGATGTACTACTGCAGTTTTACATCAGGTTCCTTCGACAGCTGCCTGGACGAGGAACGGATGGGTCAGCTTGACGATGCCATAGTGTCCAACTTCGGAAACAGCGATCCCTACGGCGCTTTCAGGGACTACTCAAAGCTCGTAGACAAATTCCTCGGTTCAGATCCCAAGTCTGATACCTCACAGGTCATTACGATCGGATCCTCCGACAGTACCGTCACAACCGGCGCAGGCACTCTTTTGGTAGATGACGCCCGGCTCCTGACTGAAGAGCAGGCCTCATACCTGAATTATCTTCTTGAGGATGTCACCAAAAAGCACAATGCCACAGTAAGCATAGTCACGAAAAACGGAATATCAGGCGACATCGAAGCCTATACGGACGACTACTATGACTACAACGGCTATGGTGTGGGCCCGAACCATGACGGGTGCATGTTCCTGATCGATATGGAAACAAGAAGGTTCCACATAACCACCACAGGCAACGGCATTCAGGCGCTGACAGATTACGGAATGCAGGAGATCGACGATGATATGGTCCCGTATCTCAGAAACGGGCAGTATTATGAAGCCTTCAGGATCTTCGTTTCAAAAGTCGATGATTTCTACACTCAGTCCGAAAACGGTAAACCGTACGATAACCCGTATTACAGCCCCGATTCGGAAATCCCGCCCTCGCTTGACAGGAACGGTCCTCCCGGGGTCGGCGCCGGAGTGATTTCCGGTGCTATAGGGCTGATCGCATCACTGATCTCAGTCGGCAGCATGAAGTCGAAACTGAAATCAGTCAGATACCAGCCGGCAGCAAATTCATACGTCCGTAACGACAGTATGAATATGACCGTAAGCGAGGACAACTTCCTGTACAGCAACGTCACGCAGACCAGACGTGAAACCGAATCAAGAGGCTCAGGCGGCGGGAGCTCGGTCCACGTGGGTTCCTCAGGTACATCCCACGGCGGACACTCCGGTTCATTCTGATATACTGTTTATTGACAGGGACCTGCATGCATATTACAGGTCCCTGTTTTTTCGTTTTCGCGTGCCCCCAGGCGTAAAACTCTGAAATTATCCCATTTTTTAGTTTTATTATTGAAAAAATCCATTGAGAAAATCATCATTTTATGATAGAATCTCAAAGGATTAAGTTAAAATCGGCTATTGAAACATCAGGGAGGTAAAAATGAGATCGGATACAATCCATGTTTCAACTAAAGGAAAAGGATACAAGGAGGCCCTGGCCCAGGCCGAAGCTGTAGCTGCATATAAGTCTCTCAGCAGGAAAGAAGCAATCCAGCTCCGTCTTCTGACTGAGGAAATGATGGGAATGATGCAGGCAATAACAGATGAACGTGAAGCAGACTTCTGGATCGAAGATAACAACAAAGCTTTTGAGCTTCACCTTCTGACAGTCACCAATGTCAATTCCGAAATGCGAAAGCAGCTTCTCGCCACCTCCACCACGGGAAAAAACATAGCCGCCAGAGGCTTTATGGGCAAGATCCGGGAACTCTTTGAAATGGCCCTTGAACCCGCATCCGCATACAATTCAGGGTATTTCCAGGAAGGCTGGATGTATTCCGAACCCGACGGTTTTGCTCCTGATATGTGGGCATTCTCCAGATACATCGACACTGTAGAAGTTGATGATGTTCCAAAAGAAGAATGGGACGAACTGGAAAAATCAATCGTAAAGAATATTGCCGACGACATCAAGATCGGCATATACGAAAACACAGTTGAAATGATCATTACAAAAAAATTCTGATTCGGAGGTATAAAAATGACGATTACAAAAAAACTGGACGGAACAAATTTGACAGTTTCTCTCGAAGGAAGGCTTGACACAACAACAGCCCCTGAATTGGAGGAAGAACTGAAAACCGCTCTCGATGATGTCACAGAACTCACAGTCGACATGGCAAAGCTTGACTACATCAGTTCTGCGGGACTCAGAGTGATGCTGAGTACCCAGAAGAGGATGAACCGCCAGGGCAGCATGGTCGTGACAAACGTAAGCGATGTACTGATGGAAATATTCGAAGTCACAGGATTTGACTCCATACTCACCATCAAATAACATTAAGAACTGCATGGCAGGATCAATCAATCCGATCCTGCCATCTGTTTTTCTATCATTTGGAGGTAAACATGCCCGAAAAAACAGTAAGGCAAATGAGCAAGCTCGAAAGGAGACACTATTCCCTCGCAGCAAGGACTTTCAGAGCAAGCATCGTTTCAGCCGTCATTATCGGCCTTGTCGCGCTTATAGTCGGAATGGGCCTGTTCGTATATGTACTCACAACCCGTTACATTGATACCGCTTTTGACACGTCAAAAATGGCTATGTCTATCACAGGCAAGGTCCTGGATATCAAACCTACTGTTGATGAGGTAATGAGCATATACAGATCCACCCCCTCCGAGGTCCTGCAAACCGTTGAAAATGCGGTTTCTGAAAGAAATGAATGGGGCACAGCAGGATTCGGTGTTGAATACAAGGATTATTTCCAGAAGTACCATGACATCAAATTCGAGCAGGATTATCTCCAGATCCTTTCGATACTGAAGGATTTTAAAGAGAACAGCCGCGCAGACGATGTATACATCGGAATGTATGATCCTGATAGTGACAGGCTGGTATTTATAGCAAACGGCGATACTTCGGATGAGACCGGCTCCCTTATAGGTGAGTTTGAATCAGTTTCCCATAATGAAATTGAAAAATTCATGAACTGGGACGGAGAAAAAAGGCTGTTCCAGATCAACAATTCAAAACGGTTCGGACTTATGGCAACATCCGGCCTTCCCGTAAAGGACAAGGACGGCAATATAGTGGCATTCTTCCTTTCGGATATCAGGCTCAACAATGTGGTTAACGGCACGAAGTCATTCTTCGTTCTGTTTGCGGTCTCGATGTTCGTCATAGTAAATGCTGTCGCAATCGGCTCGGCGCTCTATGTCAGGAAAAATCTCGTTAACCCCATGAACAGTATCGCCGAAGCAGCTGCTTCTTATGTCAAGGACAGAAGGGCAGGAAATGAATCGACAGACCATTTTTCAAAGCTCAACATAAGGACCGGAGACGAACTTGAGAACCTGGCTCTCGTTATGGCTGATATGGAAAATGACCTGGCAGACTATGAGGAGCATCTTACCGAAGTGGTAGCGGAAAAGGAAAGGATAGGAACTGAACTGGGGCTCGCGACAAGGATCCAGGCCGACATGCTGCCAAATATATATCCCGCTTTCCCCGACCGTCCCGAATTCGATGTTTACGCTACGATGACTCCTGCAAAGGAAGTTGGCGGAGACTTTTATGATTTCTTCCTTATCGACGACAATCATCTCGGTCTGGTCATGGCTGATGTATCCGGGAAAGGAGTTCCGGCCGCATTATTTATGATGGCGTCCAAGATCCTTATCGCCAACCACGCTATGAACGGAAAGTCGGCTGCAGAAGTTCTTGAGACCGTTAATGAGCAGATCTGCAGCAACAACCGCGAGGAAATGTTCGTTACCGTATGGTTCGGTATCCTTGATACGAGAACAGGACTCATAAGAGCGGCAAACGCAGGCCACGAGTACCCTGTCATGAAAAAGCCCGGAGGGCAGTTCGAACTGATCAAGGACAAACACGGGTTCGTGATCGGCGGAATGGCCGGAATGAAATATAAAGAATATGAACTTCAGATGGAACCCGGATCGAAGCTGTTCCTGTATACTGACGGCGTTCCTGAGGCGACCAATTCCGGAAACGAGTTGTTCGGAACAGACCGTATGGTCGAAGCTCTCAACAAAGCATCTGAGGGCAGCACATATGATGTGCTGGGATCTGTTTCAGACGCCATCAAGAATTTTGTTCAGGACGCGCCCCAGTTCGATGACATCACCATGCTGTGCCTTGATTTCATAGGCGGAAAAACCCAGATAAAAGACGAAGCAGAAGATATGTAATCTTTTCCAAAAGACCCCCCTGCGCTGCAGGGGGGTCTGTATTCTTTCACGCCTGCGGAGAACTCAGCCTGATGCCAATGATCTTCCCGTGAGGCGCTGCCAGATACTGGAGATACCATGTATTCCATTCACTGGCAGACGCTTCTTCTGCAGGAGGGTTGAGCCCTGATCCGTCAACAAGGCATGTCACATAATACGGGCCTACGGCGCCTGATACATACAGCACCTCGTCCATTACGCTGTACGCTGCCTCTGTCCACGGAAAATCAGTGGCGTACATGATATCACCGGAAACTGTAGCTCCGAACACGGGGCTTCCGTATTCTCCGCTGATCATTACCGCGCGGGGCTCCATGTCATAGCCGAGGGATCCGTTTATCGAATCAAATGCAAACTGGACCATGACCCCCGGAAGTCCTGCTATGGAGTATACCGGAGCACCGGGTCCATGATCGGAATATTCAAAAGAAAGCTCGCCGTATTTTTGCCAGATCTCACCGGCTGTCACTTCGAGCAGCCCGAATAGGGCAGACTCATCCAGTATTCCGGATTCCGTGCCCGGCATCTTGCATCCGCCCACTGTCCTCCAGAGCATCATAACAGTGGCGTAACGCGGGCATTCAATGCCCGGATCGACCGTGTAGCTTATATCTTCCGTCAGGTTGATACCCAGAGCCCAGTCCGCGGCTTCCTTATACCACCCGTCCTGTCCTATGCCAAGAGTCCTGTACAGGAATGTGACCATATGGGCAAGGGACAGTGTGCCGTCAGGTCTGAAGTGGGTGCTGTCAACGCCCTTGGTTATGCCTTCTTCGACAGCCCACTGGATTGCCGTCCTGTAATAATCGGCAGTAAGGTCCACGAACTTTGATTTTGCCGGGTCACTGGCGGGATTAGGACAACCGAGTGCTCTCCAGAGGAAGGTCACAGCCTGTCCTCTTGTCACGATATTGTATGGTCCGAACCGATCCTCAGTCACTCCGTTCGTGACCTGAGGATCTGAGAAGAATGCCCAGTAAACTGCATTGAAGAAAACATCGTTCTCCTTTATATCATTAAAAGGCAGAGTCTTTACCTGCACCTCCGGTTCCGCTTTGGCAAACAGGAAACGCACGGATTCGGCATAGCAGAACGCCCGGGCTGTCTTGAGATACTCATATGCGGCAGGGTTCAGTTCAAACGCTCTGTCACCGTTAAGGCCGGCGTTGTCCTGCACCTCCATAAGCATGTATCCGTTGCTGTCATAATTGTAAAGCACGACATCGATATACCCGTCCTTGTTGATATCGTACGCGATCCTCTCATCATCTGCCTGGATATTTATAAATCCGGCATATTCCAGAGCGGACATCGTCGCCTGGAACGCTTCGAATTCCGGGACCGGCCTTGTGAGAGAACCGCCTGTCAGATCGATGATATCCTCAGTCCTGATAAGCGGATACCAGGCAGCTCCCTCACCCACAAACACTGCGGCTACCAGCATGCTTCCCGGAACAAAGGGATACTCATATCCCACATCATACGGATCGAATCCGTTTACAAGGATCCTGGTACTGGTCGGGTCAAAGCCTGAGTAGGATCCCTCGGGAACGAGTGTTATGGTCAGTCTGTATGTCTTTCCGTATTCCACCTGGTCGCCGGCCTCCATCATGCGGAAATCGCTCATATTTTCCCATATATAGGTATGGATAGAGCAATTGGGAGAGTTAACCAGGACCGGACAGTATTTGGCGTCAGCCAGGCTCTCCCCCTCTAC
Source organism: Clostridia bacterium (assembly GCA_017454465.1). Classification (GTDB taxonomy): domain Bacteria; phylum Bacillota; class Clostridia; order Oscillospirales; family CAG-272; genus UMGS1696. The sequence goes on along the minus strand of JAFTCY010000053.1, from coordinate 339 downwards.
GGGAGCTCCGACAAATATCTGGATCTTGTCATCAACAAGTGCTCCTCCGCCTGCACTGACCGGCAGTGCGGCTAAAAGGAACGAAACCACAATGATGACGGGAAGAAGGAATGAAATCACTCTGTTCGACTTTTTCATAGTTGATATGCCTTTCTGTGTATTTGATCTGAATCTTGTTGGCAAGCCTCTGGATATATTTTATATCAAAAGGGCCTACCATGGCAATAGGCTGAAAAAAGTGCCTGCTCATGGCAGGCACAGCTTATCAGTAGTTTTCCGCGTTTATCTCGAAATAGCTCATCGGGTGGCTGCAGACAGGGCATACTTCGGGTGCTTTCT
>JAFTCY010000052.1 GCA_017454465.1 Clostridia bacterium | reverse complement strand
TTACGAAAGAAGAGCTTGAGCCCGGCATGTTATACGATCCTGACACCAACATCAGGTACGGAACTTACATGCTCTCATACCTGTATACGCACTACAACCGCTGGGAGGCTGTTTATGCGGCCTTTAAAGCAGGCCATGATACCGTAGATGTCTGGCTCAGCACGCCTAGTCTGTGCGACGATAAGGGCAACCTGAAAGTGATCCCCGATAACGACGCGGACAGGTTCGTCAGAAACGTTAAGAACGATTCCGATAAATACAGAACACTTTACTACAAATAATCACGGAGGAAGAACATGAGCGAAAAGGAAAAAACAGAAGGCCAGATCAAAAAGGAAGAGCTTTTCTACTCAAAAAAATCCGCTTTCGAGCAGCTGACTGCCGATAAGATAGCGGAAGCAAAGGAATACGCCGAAGGATACAGGGATTTCATAGACAAAGCAAAAAACGAAAGGGAAGCCGTCGTATACGCCGCTGAACTTCTTAAAAGCAAAGGGTACAGGGAATACAGGATCGGCGACAGAATCAGCCACGGCGACAAGCTGTATATCAATAACAGAAACAAGTCACTGTTTGCCATAAGAGTATCGGAGGGAGATATCAACTGCGGCACGAGGATAATCGCGTCTCACATCGACTCTCCCAGACTCGACCTTAAGCAGCACCCGCTTTACGAATCGGACGGGATCGCGTATTTCAAGACCCATTATTACGGCGGCATAAGAAAATACCAGTGGGCGACTATCCCTCTGGCTCTTCACGGAATAGTCAGAAAATCTGACGGAGAAACGGTGAACGTGAGGCTCGGAGACGAGCCGGGAGATCCCGTGCTCTGCATTACAGACCTTCTTCCCCATCTCGCGAAGGATCAGAACACCAAGCCCCTGGGACAGGCCTTTACCGGTGAAGGGCTGAATCTCATCGTAGGCACGTCCCCTTATTTTGAATCTGACGGAAAGATCACGGAAACGGACGACAAGGTCAAACTCAGCGTAATGGTGGCCCTGAACGATAAATACGGCATTACCGAATCTGATTTCCTTTCAGCAGAACTGTTCGCCGTACCTGCCCAGAACTGCGTTGATGTAGGGCTTGACAGATGGCTTCTGGGTGCCTACGGCCATGACGACAGGGTCTGCGCGTACCCATCGCTTACAGCTCTGCTTGACAGCGACGGAACGGACAAGACCTCCATAATCGTGCTGGCTGACAAGGAAGAAGTCGGTTCAGACGGTGTCGGTGGTATGCAGAACAGCATGCTCCTGGATCTTATATCCGAGCTGGCATCGAACCTGGGCGGCAATTCCAATGTTATAAGAGTAAACTCAAAATGTCTTTCCGCGGATGTCACGGTATGCTTCGATCCCAACTATCCGGAAGTCTCCGAAAAGAAGAACTCAGCGATACTCCACTGTGGCATCGGCCTTGCAAAATACACCGGATCCGGCGGAAAGGGCGGCACCAACGACTGCCCGGCCGAATTCGTCGCGGAAGTCAGGAAAATATTTGACGACGCCGGAGCCGTATGGCAGACCGCTGAACTCGGCAAGGTAGACCAGGGCGGCGGAGGAACTGTGGCGAAATTCATCGCCAACAGAAACATCGACACTGTCGATGTCGGAGTGCCCGTCCTTTCGATGCACGCGCCCTTTGAGCTGATCTCCAAACTCGACCTTTACTCGGCCCACGTGGCGTTTACCGCATTTTTGAAATAAATAACAAAGGATATCCGGTGCATTCCTGCATCGGCATATTCTTGTAACAGATCAGAGAGAAACAACATGCTAGACAAACTTAAAGAAGTTGATTCCAGATTCGCCGACATAGAGGCAAGGCTGGCTTCGCCGGACGCAGTAAACAATATCGACGAATACACCAGACTGCTGAAGGAAAGATCGTCCCTTGAGCCTATAGTTCTCAAATACAGGGAACTCGTCAGCGCCCAGAACGGAGTTGCGGAAGCCCAGGAGATAATGGACAGCGAGACCGACCCGGAGCTGAAGGAACTGGCACAGGAGGAATTCGTCAGCCTTAAGGAAGACATAAAGCGCCTTGAGGAAGAGCTGAAGATAATGCTTCTGCCGAAAGATCCCAATGACGACAAGAACGTCGTAGTCGAGATCAGGGCCGGAGTAGGGGGCGACGAAGCCGCGCTTTTCGCCGGAGTCCTTTTCAGGATGTATTCCATGTACGCTGATTCAAAGAGGTTCAAGACGGAAGTCATCAGCGCCAACGAGACAGGCCTTGGAGGCTTCAAGGAGATCACGTTCCTGGTGAACGGCGAAGGAGCCTATTCGAGGTTCAAATACGAAAGCGGCGTTCACAGGGTACAGAGAGTTCCAGAAACAGAGGCATCCGGAAGGATACATACCTCAACGGCAACTGTAGCCGTGCTCCCCGAGGCAGAAGAGGTGGAAGTGGAGATCAACCAGTCTGATCTCGTTATCGAGACCATTAAATCCAGCGGCGCCGGCGGCCAGCACATCAACAAGACCGAGTCCGCCATAAGGCTGATCCATAAGCCCACGGGCATCGTCATCGAGTGCCAGGACGAGAGGAGCCAGTTCAAGAACAAGGACAAGGCCATGAAGCTGCTCAGAGCCAAGCTTTACGACATGAAGCAGACCGAGCAGAACGAGAAGATAGCCGACGCCAGGCGCACTCAGGTGGGGACCGGGGACAGGAACGAAAGGATCCGCACCTACAACTATCCCCAGGGACGCATAACGGACCACAGGATAGGATATACCGTCTACACTCTTGAGAGCTTTCTCAACGGAAACATCGACGGGCTGATAGACGCCCTTGCCACAGCGGATACGGCTGAAAAACTGAAAGGATCCTCACAAGAGCTCTGATATGGAAACTAGAATAGAGAAGATCACCGGGAACAGGGCTGAAGACAGAAAGATCATAGAGGAAGCGGCAGAGATAATAAAGGCAGGCGGACTGGTGGCCATTCCCACCGAGACCGTTTACGGGCTGGCAGGAAGCGCTCTGATGGCTGAATCAGCCAGAAAGATCTATGAGGCGAAAGGAAGGCCGTCAGACAATCCGCTGATCGTGCACATCTCAAAGCCCGAAGAAGCGGAAAATATTGCTTATACATCAGACATATACTACAGGCTTGCTGAAAGATTCATGCCGGGCCCGCTCACCGTGATACTTCCGAAAAAGGACTGTGTGCCTGACAGCGTGACAGGCGGTCTTGACACCGTAGCTGTGCGCTGCCCCAAAAACCCGGTCGCCAGAGCCATTATAAAAGCCTCCGGTCACCCGCTGGCAGCACCCTCCGCCAACACCTCTGGAATGCCGTCACCCACTGAGGCCGAACACGTTTACCATGACATGAAGGGAAAGATCCCCCTTATTATCGACGGCGGAAAATGCTCGATAGGCGTTGAGTCAACTGTAGTCAAACCGGTGGACGGCGGAGTGATGATCCTCCGTCCCGGCAGGATAAGCGTATCGATGCTTAAAAGCGTCGTTGACAGGGTCGAAGTGGCAAAAGCGGTTACAGATCCGGAGATCGCTGAAGGGCAGAAGGCCGAATCCCCCGGAATGAAGTACAGGCACTATTCCCCAAAAGCGGATATCATCCTTATAGACAGCGGACACGACAGGTTCGTGTCATATGTATGTGAGAATATCAAGAAAGGCGAGGGAGCCCTCATAACCACGGAATATCTGGGCAAGATACGTGACTTGCCGGAGGGCTGCGTCATATTCGACGCCGGCGGGACCAAGCTGGCTTCGGAGAGGAATCGAAGGATCTTCTCCATACTGCGGCGGGCTGACGACCTCGGCCTGAGGAGACTCTACATTCAGCTTCCCCCATCAGGCGGTCAATTCCTGGCGCTCTACAACCGCGTCATAAGGGCCGCGGGAGGCAAAATCATAAAAATCTAGCATCACGGCAGGTGGAACATATGGCCAAAAAGACCAGATCAAAGAAGAACGAGCCGGAACACATTTTCGGAGACATAGTAGCCGAGATCAGGGACCAGAAGATAGATGACGCGGTACGTACCAACTACATGCCGTACGCCATGTCCGTCATCGTTTCCAGAGCCATCCCTGACATCGACGGATTCAAGCCTTCCCAGAGGAAGCTCCTCTATACCATGTACAAGATGGGACTCATGACCGGGCCGAAGACAAAAAGCACGAACGTGGTGGGGCAGACCATGCACCTGAACCCACACGGCGACGCATCGATCTATGAGACCATGGTCAGGATGACCACCGGCAACGGGACCTTCCTTCATCCATTCATCGAGTCCAAGGGAACTTTCGGAAGGCATGACAGCCAGATGCCCCCCGCAGCCGCAAGATACACCGAGGTAAAGCTTGACAAGTTTTCCGCGGAACTGTTCGGCGGTATCGACAAGAACGCAGTGGACATGATCCCGAACTTCGACAACACCACTGTGGAGCCCCAGCTCCTTCCTACCTCGTTCCCCAATATCCTGATAGCCCCGACTCTCGGCGTCGCCGTCGGTCTTCAGTCCCAGATATGCTCGTTCAACCTGGCCGAGATCTGCGACGGCACCACGGCGCTTCTCAAGAACCCGAAGCTTTCGGTCGAAAAGCTTATGGAGATAGTGAAGGCTCCCGACTTTTCAGTCGGCGGAGACCTGATCTACGACTACGAGCAGATGAAGCAGATATACGAGACCGGCAACGGGACCTTCAAGCTCCGGGCAAGATACACCTTTGACAAGACAAAGAGCATAATCGAGATAAACGAGATACCTTTCACGACAGACATCGAGAAGATCATCGCTAAGATAACCGATCTCATTAAGGAAAACAGGCTCCGCGAGATCTCAGACGTCCGGGACGAGATAGGCCTTGAAGGCTTCAAGCTGGCAATAGACATAAAGCGCGGCACGGATCCCGACGCTCTCATGAACAAGCTCTACAAGTACACTCCTCTCGAGGATACCTACGCGTGCAACTTCAATGTGCTCATTAACGGATCCACACGGCTTCTGGGCGTAAAAGACATCCTCACGGAATGGATAACATTCCGGATGGGATGCGTCAGAAGGGAACTCACTTTCGATCTGAACAAGAAAAAAGACAAGCTGCATCTGCTTCTGGGCCTCGGCAAGATACTTATCGACATCGACAAGGCGATAAAGATCGTACGGGAGACGGAAAGGGAATCGGAAGTCGTACCAAGGCTCATGGAAGGCTTCCGAATCGACCAGCTCCAGGCGGAATATATCGCAGAGATAAAGCTCCGTCATCTGAACAGAGAATACATAGTTGAAAGGATCAAGGAGATCGACGCCCTTAAGAAGGAGATCGCCGACCTTGAGACCATACTCGCTGACGACATCAAGATAAAGGGCGTCATAGCGGCCCAGCTCCAGCAGGTCAAAGCCAAATACGGAAAGCCGAGGAGGACAGGTATCGTCTCCGACGTTCAGGAATACATTCCCGCCATCGAGGAAAAAGCCGAGGAATACCAGGCATACATGATCCTGACGAAGGAAGGATACTTCAAGAAAATAAAGATGACGTCCCTCATGAAAGCCGACGAGCAGAAGCTTAAGGAAGGAGACGAGATCACAAATGAAGAGGAGAACAGCAACACTGCCGAACTCATATTCTTCACTGACCAGGCCCAGGCGTACAAGGCCAAGGCCGATGATTTCGCGCCTGTCAAGGCTTCGGCGCTGGGAGATTTCGTAGCCAGCAAGCTCCAGTTCTCCGAAGGGGAGCGCCCGGTCATGATGAAAGCCCTGAAGGAATACAATCCAAAAGACAATTTCATTTTCATCTTTGAAAACGGCAAGGGGCTGAAGGTTCCCGTAACGGCATATGAGACCAAATCCAATAGGAAGAAGCTCACGGCAGCCTATTCATCGGTATCACCGATCGTAGCGGTCATATATGAGCATGAGCCTCTTGATCTTCTTATCAGGAGCACCCAGGGAAGAGCCATACTTATCAGTTCCAGACTAATTCCCGTAAAGACCACCAGAAGCTCACAGGGCGTCACTGTTTTCACACTTAAGAAGGGCAACAGGATATCATCTGTCGAATATGCCGAGAAGATCGACGCGGCAAAAGCCCCGGGATGCCGCAAGATCAAGATACCTGCGTCCGGAGTGGCCCTTGACGAACAGATAAAGCTTGTGTGAATATGAAACAGCGGAAAAAGCATTCCCCGAAAAAAAGGATCATACTGATCTGCGCGCTGGCTCTGCTCGCGGCGGTACTCACGTATATCGTATGCGAGATCGTCTCTATCATCATCTATTCGGGAAAGGACGAGACGCGGCCCGCGGACTGCATCATAGTCCTGGGAGCTGCGGTCTACGGCGACACACCGTCTCCGGTCTTCAGGGAAAGGATTGAGCACGGCATCAGACTTTACAGCCGCGGTATGGCCGGCAAGATCATCTTTACCGGCGGGAAGTCTCAGGAAAACGACATGGCCGAGTCCGAGGCCGCGAGAAAATACGCCCTGGAGCGCGGGATACCGGAAGATGACATATTTATCGAGACCGAGTCGTCCATTACACAGGAAAACCTGGCGAACGCGAAGGATATAATGGACAGGGAAGGCTTCAGGACAGCTCTCGTCGTAAGCGATCCTCTCCACATGAGAAGAGCCATGACACTGGCGTCATATTACATGATAGAGGCCTACTCATGCCCGACAGACACTTCTATGTACAGAACACCCGGCACGAAGATACCGTTTCTTCTGCGGGAATCCTACTACTACATAGGCTTCAAACTGTACAGGATCTTTCACCGTTATACGCCCGTCACCCCTTAAATGAGCAAAAAACTTGAAATAGCAGTACAAAAGTAGTATAATAGGCCAGATGTTTTCTTAAAAAAGACATTTGAAAGGTTTCTTATATCATGAAAAGAGTTAAGATCGCTGCCGTGATCATGGCCATCCTGTGCGCCCTTTCGGTCGTCGTCATCGCAGCTTATGACAGCTCAGAAGATCCTCTTGTATCGCTGAGTTATCTGAACGACATTTTCAAATACGAGATACTCAGTATAGTAGATCAGAGAATCGATAACGCAAAACTTGACATAAAGACCGAGCTCGCGGGAACAGTCGTCCAGCCGCAGGATACCGCTGATACTTCAGAAGCTCAACAGCCGGAAAAATACTACGGGTATGAGGTCCTTGAGCTTCATGACGGGGATGAGGTCTACGCCATAACCCCGTGCGACATCATGCTCCGCGCCGGCACTGCGGTGTGCATCGCTCCCAACCCCTCGCAGGGCATCAGCGACTACACTGACGCCGTTGAGCTCCTGAACGGAATGGCATTCACCAAAAACCATATGTGCCTCATTCCCAGAGGCGACGGACGCGGTCTCAGAGCCACATCCGAAAGCGTATTCATAGAGATCCGAGGTGAGTATACAGTTGTCACAAAGCAGTAACAAAAAGCAGAAAAAACGTATGACCAGGCAGCAGAAGATGGTAAGGATTCTCTGTCTTATACTTGCCATAGTAATGTTCCTGGGCGTCGCGACCACCGTGATATATTTTCTCGCATCTTCTATAAACGCCTATGAAAACCAGGCACCTGCACAGGTTTGCAACACATCCTCGCTCAAAGACAGCGAGGATGTTCTCGTCAGTGTGGGACTTATGTACGGTGACAATATCACGACCAGTTTCCAGATCGAATCGGAAGCCGGTTACGATGTAGGCATAGTGGATCTTGACGGGGACCGGTCCTTTAAAAAGGTATGGGATCTCTGGGATCCGGTCTATGCCGTAATGTCGGACGGAAACATATCGAAGACCGGCATGACCTATTATTTCTCCACCTATACAGAATATCCGCTCCTTGGCGGATACCCTGTCCATTTCGACTGCGAAGATCTCAGCCGTGAGGATTTTGAGGAGCTGATATACGCGACTCAGAATTATCTGTGGCAGATGGGCCTGTACGCCATACCGGCGTACATCCATACGGGATACGCGCTCCGGACGGGGCATTTCGCCACCTGGAACGATGCAGCCGAATACCTGGAGGTGATCCAGACCATATATCCCGACAGATACTGCAGTGTCGTCCAGCCCAAGGACACGGCCGTCTCCGTCGTCAATCCCTACACTGACGTTATAGCATTTGAATTCGACTGCGGCGCCAAAGAAGAATTCGGGATCCAGGCAAAGACCGGTTCCGACGGGAACGCGTATATCAGGACTCCCGCGGGAAATGTATATGACGGCGTTTTCTGCTTCAAGAGATACAACAACGGAACGGTCGACGGGGTTTCGCTGATAAACGTTCTGCCCCTTGAATGCTATATCGCTGGCGTCCTTCCTTCCGAGATCACCAACACCTGGCCCATCGAGGTGCAGCGGGAATTCGCCATTACGGTGCGTTCCTTCACGCTTACGCACATACACAAACACTCCTACTTCGGATTCGACCTCTGCAACACCACAGACTGTCAGGTCTACAAGGGAGCCGGAAAAGTCAACGATACTGTCATGGAAGCCGTCACGGGCACCAAAGGCAAGGTGGTAACATACCAGGGCGACATCATTACAGCCTATTATTCCTCAAGCATGGGAGGAGTTACCGTCAGCCCCACAGACGCGTGGGGAGGAAACCAGGAAGTTCCGTACCTGAGAGCCATCGAGACTCCCTGGGAGGACTACCAGGGCCACAGCAACGGTTTCTGGATCACCGAGGCTTCACCCGAGGGGATTTACGAGTGTCTGGTCAAGGCAGGTTATAATGACCTTAAGGGCCCTGTTGACGATATAAGGATAACCGAATTCGCCAAGAACTCGTCTTACGTGAAGAAACTTCTGCTCACTGATATTTACGGAAACCAGCTGGAGATCGTCAACACCGACAGGATCAGGATATCCCTTTCCGCTTTCCTCAACAGCGCGAACTTCGTCGTCGGGCGGGGAAGCGTTGAATACGAGACAAGGGAACCCTACGACAGCCTGGCGCTCGGGGGAGTTCAGAATCCCGGAAAGACCGAGGATACGGAGAAAACTGAAACCGAGAAGCCGGATGAAGGTCCGAAGGACAAAGCCTACGGTTATATCGATCTTGACACATACGTAGTCGCGACATCAGGCTCCACGGAGCGGTCATACCGCTACGGCCCCGTAAAAGTTATAACGGCTGACGGAGAGATAGAGCACAGCAAGAACGATGTTTTCGTTATCTCGAAGGACAACGCCGAAGCCTATCTCGGGGCAGACGGCCTTTCCTTCCTCAAGGATTACCAGGAGTATCAGAGCGATGACGAAGACGGCAGCGGTGACAACGGCGAGGATAACTCCGTTCCTGAAGAGTCAGCGCCCGTCCAGGCCGCCGTTCAGGGGATACCCGAGATCGTAAAAAAGACCGAATACGCAGAGAATCCCAACAACTTCATCTTCGTAGGAAAAGGATGGGGCCACGGCGTAGGTATCAGCCAGTACGGGTCATATGACCTGGCCATGATGGGATACAAGGCGGAAGACATCCTGCTCGCCTATTTCGTCGGAGCGGACATAATCAACTATCACGATTCGAATAATTTCAGATAAACGCGTCATAAACGCCCGGGCCGCAAAACGGTCCGGGCGCATCTGCTTTACCGGCGCGAAAGAAAAAAGAAAAGGGAAAGCATTTTTTGCTTTCCCGTGTCCGTTCTATTCTTCAGGCGCTGACTCCTCAAATGTGTATGGCACTATGAGTTCCACCGCGGCATTAACGCACTCCACTCTGATCGCGCCTTTGCCGTTGGTCCTTGAAGCCGTGTAAGGCGCGTCGATCAGTTCCTGATTGACAGTTATCCTGCCTCCGGAAGCAGCCTCTATGCTGCTGTAATCCGAGAAGTCCAGCCTGACGCTGCCTTCGACTCCCTGAATAAATGAGCTTCCCGTGATCCTGAGCCCCTGGGCCGTCACATCGATCTTCTCAGAGTTGATATCAAGCTGGCTGAATGTGTCTGACAGTGACGACAGCCTGACGCTGTCAGAGGGCGAAGTCTCCTTTCCCTTATTGACGGTCAGTGAGGATGTTGTCACCACGTTTCTAGTTGTTATCTCGGCTTTCGGCGAGAAAATATAAAAGTCGGTCGCCACGTCAATGTCGGAGATGTTTACCCTGCAGGATGAAGCGTTTATCTCAATGGAATTGAGGGAATCAAGATCCGAAAGACTGATATTGATCACTTTCGGCAGATCGGCGGATTCTTTCCTGAGCACGTATTTATCGAAATTATGCCTGTTTATGAAATACCTTATGCCCTTGAACGACCACCCGGTATCCATGAAATTCACGATAGTCTCCAGTTTGGGATTTTCATTGAAACTGAGCGTGTCCGTGTTTGTGGACAGCGCGTAATAGTTGCTGTCATAATTGATGAACTCGATGGTCGATTTCCCGTGGGAGCCTTTTATGTTTATCTCAGCGTCCGCGAGGAACAGCTGGATCTTTACAGGCGCCATGTCATCAAGCTCCACGACTTTTGACCCGTCAACGGAAAAGGCGTCGCCGAAGATGTCAATGTTTTCCTTTTCGGCTTTTTCCTTCGCGAAATTCATCAGGACCGCGCCGGTTATGATCAGGACAACGGCGATAACGATTGATACGATCGAAGAAGGTCTCACAGCTTATAGCACTCCTTTCTCAGGTACATAAAGAGGCGTCTGAGCTGTTTGCAAACGAATTTGAACAGCACTATAACCTTTTTCATTACCCAGGGAATGAACCTGACCGCAACATTGTACATCAGGATCGAAACAAGGAATACTATTCCGATTATCAGGATGCTCAGCCCTATCTCATAAAGCCCTACAGGGACATTGTGGGAGAACACCTGTATGAATCCGTAAATAATGCCTACAAGCGAAATGACGGATCCTGCGGCTATCAGAGCCACCATGGCAACAACTATCGCCAGTGAAACGGCAGCCAGGGTTGCGAAAACGGCCCCGAAGGCGATCAGCATGACCGCCAGCAGGAAAAGGGTTACCGGCAGAGTCACGAGTAAAGCGGTCAGAAAGATCTTTCTTCCTCTTTCAGTCGGCTCCGGCTCAGGTTCTTCAGGCTGTTTGCTTATGTCATAAGCGTCCAGCGGGTCCGGCTTCTGGGGTTTGGGCTGCGGCGCCGGCGCGGGCTTTTTTTCGGTTATCGCTATATCTCCCGATGGCTGTCCGGGATTCTCCTTGGGAGCCGAAGGCCTGTCTGATGCGGGCGCGGCGGCTGGAAAAGCCCTCTGGGGAGTTTCGGCTGATACAGGCGCCGGTTTCTCAGGGTCAGGCTTTTTTGCGTTTTTCCTGTTCTCGTTCAAAAGAGCTATGAATTTCTCCGTGATATCCTTGATGCCTTCCTGGGAATTTATGGCCTGGAGCTCCTTTATGTCATCCTCCGTAAGAGAATCGAGGAGGGATGTGACCCTCTGTTTCGCTGTGTTTTCAGAGACACCGCGCTTTATGAGCGCGTTCTCTAAAAATGCACCGAAGGAACGTATTTCCAAATTGCCTCACCTCGATCCTTTTTCGGATGGATTTTTCTCTTTAAGTGTGGTATAATCCATTGCGTTATACAGATTTATTTTATCAAAGAACGGGCAAATAATCAATATGAGAATGAGAAAAAAACCGCACGGATTTGAAAGGTTGCTGGCATTATCCGACCTTCTGTACCCATTTGAGGAAATAATCGCTGAAGACAGGACCGCAAAGAACTCAGTCAGGCTTGAAGATCCCGGAACCGTGTTCGCCTCGGAACATCCTCTCAAGCTGGAAGTGGGCTGCGGAAAGGGCGATTTCATATGCACGCTTTCCGAAAAAGAACCGTGCTTCAACTACATAGCGCTTGAAAAAGTGCCCGACGTGGCGGTAGTTGCCGTCGAAAAATACGCGTCAAGAAGAGGTCTCGGCAGGCTTGGCTCCAATGGAGGCTGGGTCGCTTCCGACGGCACTCTTTACCCTATGGGGACAAAATATCCCATCGAATTGTCAAAAAGGGGAAACACCAGGTTCGCTGTCGCTGAAGCCTCTGAATTCCTTTCCGGCATGCCCGATGAGTCACTGGCGGGGATAATAGCGAATTTCAGCGATCCCTGGACCAGAAAATCCAGTTATTCAAAGAGACGGCTGACCTCTCCGGAGTTTGTTCTGGATTACAGGCGTGTCCTGCTTCCCGGAGCGCTGTTCTCATTCAAGACTGACGACGAGAAACTGTTTGACTATACGCTCGAGACACTGGAGGGCAGCGGATTCTCGATCGAGTATTCCACAAGGGATCTGCATTCTGAAAAGGACAGCGGTGACAATATCATCACCGAATACGAAAGAAACTTCATGAACAAGGGAATGACGATCAAAAAGCTGATCGCGCGCCCGGTAAAATAAAAAGGAGATCTATGAGCGACCTTATAAAACTCGAGGGATTCTCGCTGGTACCCGTATACAGCGAGCTTATGGACCTGAACGCTTCTCTAGCGGAGAACGGGCTGTCACTTACCGCAGAGGAAGCCAGAGAGATATCAGAGACCAGGGAAAAGGCAGTCAGGGAAAATGACAGGATAGAAGTAGGCACAGGGCCTGTATGCGACATAGTAAGGAAATTCGCAGGTTCCAGATACGTTTCGAAAGAGAATTTCAGCAACGTCATAAACGAAGTCACGTATCTGTTCTACTACATAAAGACCGAGACAGACGACAAGATAAGCGACACTGCTCTCATAGACGAGCTGTTCACGAGGTTCGAGCTGTGGTGCCTGGGAAGTGTCGATACGCTGCTGTCAAGGGAGGCTGAAAAGATCATCAGGAAAGTCAACGCCGGGGAGAACTATCAGAAATGGTACGCTGACCGCGACGGGCTTGATACAGAGGACTCTGATGAGATCGACAGAGAGGCTCCTGCTTCTGTTTCTCTCGACGAATACGGCATCGAGCTGTTTGCGGGAGAGGAGACCGAGAAGGATAAGTATGTGCCCGACGTGACGGAAGATGTACCGGACGAGGAGTTCAGCCTTGACCTGTACGATGAGATGAAGGACCGGTATACGGACAGTGAAGAGAAAACAAAAAGCTCCGGCCCGGACGGTGAAGAGAAGGAGGAGGAACAATGAACGGAATTCAGCCCTTCAGACACATCGATCCCTCGTCGCTGGATCCAGAGAACTACACCGAATCGCTCCTTAAAGAAGGTATCAGGACAGGTCTTGTCACGGATGCCGGCGCGGAGCATGTGAAAAACGGCTTGATCGCTGCGCTCACTGACGTTATCGGATACTACACTGAAAGGGAATCGTCCTCACTGAAAACGGAAAGAGTCGCATCTCTCTCCGATTCCCTTATCTACAACATTGATACATATCTCAAAAGCATCACAGATCCCGGAAGGGCCCTCGAGGAGCTTCTGAGATCCCGGGCGACCGATCTTTACACCAAAGGTTATAAGATAAACCTGGAACTGTACAGAAACGCAAGAGTGCTGTACGGAAAAGTCAGGCTGACCAGGCTGAAGACAGATGACGAACAGTACAACACCATAATAGACAGGTACTTCTACAATTACCTGACAAATTATGACGCGAGGTTCTCCGCTGACGGAAAGATCTACCTTTTCGCGAAGAAATACGGATGCCACGGAGCCTATCACATAGACGGGGCTGTAGAGGTGCTCCAGAACTTTCTCAGGATCAACAGCGGAAACAGTCCCGACGTAACTCTCGAAGACTTCAGGGAAATTTGAATATGCTGTTTCTGGCAGCCGGCAACAGATCATTTTTGATTCAGTTACCGGCTGTTTTTCTTTTTCCTTCCGTTGCGAAAAAAGCTCGTTTGTGATACAATATATTCGGAAGAATTTGTGTTTTAAACACAACGGGACATATGAAATACAGAAGTGAGTGTAACATGGCATCAAAAAACATCAAGCAGAAATACCTGGAGGCAAAGCGGTCATTATTTGAGAAGCATTATTCCTTTCTCAATGAAATGCAGCGCAAAGCGGTCTTCAACGTCAAGGGGCCGCTGCTTGTCCTTGCCGGCGCCGGAAGCGGGAAGACTACCGTACTGGTAAACAGGATAGCCTATCTGCTCCGTTACGGCAACGCTTATCATGACGACGAAGTTCCCGCGGGTATCACCGAACAGGATATCGCCGGAATCGAGTCCGCTTCCTCTCTTGGCAGGGAGGAGCTCGGTGTTTATCTTGAACGCTTCGCGAAAGACGTTCCGGAACCGTGGATGATACTTGCCATCACATTCACAAACAAAGCTGCGGGCGAGATCAAGAACAGGATCGTCAGCCTGTTCGGAGAGAATTCCGAGGAAGCGCTTTCTATAAAGGCGGGCACGTTCCATTCCGTGTGCGCCCAGATACTCCGGCAGTACATCGACAGAATAGGATATGACAAAAGATTCACGATCATCGACGCTGACGACTCGCGGAAGCAGATACAGTACTGCATAAAGGAACTTGACTATGATGAGAAGGTGTATCCTCCCAGGCTTGTGCAGACCTATATAAGCCGGGCCAAGGACTCTCTCATCGACTGCGAGGAGTACAGCAGACAGCACGGGAAAGACGCGAAATACAGGCATGTGTCAAGGATCTACGAGCTGTATTCCGAGAAGCTGAAAAGCCAGAACCTTCTGGATTTTGACGACCTGATCATGCTGACAGTCAAGTTGCTGGAAGAATGCGACGATGTGCTGGAAAAGCTCCAGAACAGATTCAGGTTCCTCTCCGTGGACGAGTTTCAGGACACGAACAAGGCACAGCTCAGGCTTACGCTGCTGCTGTCCGAAAAGTACAGGAACGTGATGGTGGTCGGAGACGACGACCAGAGCATATACAAGTTCCGCGGAGCTGTGGTGAAGAACATTCTCAATTTCAACGACTATTATGAGAATACGGCGGTCATAAGGCTTGAGCAGAACTACCGCTCCACCTCAAACATCCTGAACTGCGCCAACGGACTTATCGCCAACAACAAGGGCAGGATGGGCAAGAATCTGTGGACCTCGGCCGGCGAAGGAGATAAAGTATTCATCAAGATGGTGCTCAACCAGAATGACGAAGGCAGGTTCATCGCCGACACTGCTGCCAGAGGGGTGAGAGACGGCGGCAGCTTCAGGGATTTCGCTGTACTGTACAGAACGAACGCCCAGTCAAGAGCCATAGAGCAGGTGCTGGCGAAGAGCGGCATACCATACAGGATCATAGGCGGCATACGTTTCTACGAGAGAGCTGAAGTCAAGGATATAATCGCGTACCTTTCGGTGATCAACAATCCGGATGACACACTGAGACTCAAACGTATCATCAACACTCCGAGAAGAGGTATCGGCGACAAGTCGATAAAGATTGCGGAAGACCTTGCGGCTGAGGAGGGAAGTCCTCTCATCGAACTGATGAGGCGAGCGAAGCGCTATACAGCCATCTCCACTTCGACGGCGAACCAGATGGTGAATTTCGTATATATGATCGACCAGTTCAGGGACGATCTTGAGGGCTACACGCTTTCCGAATTCATCAGGCATGTCATCACGACCATTAAGTATGATGAGATGATAGAAGAGATCAAGGACTCATTCGAAAGGCAGGACAGAAGGGAAAACCTGGACGAGCTGGTAAGCGCTGCCGCGCAGTATGAGGAGAGCCACGAAGATCCGACGCTGTCCTCATTCCTTGAAGACGTTGCTCTGATCTCCGATATCGACAAATATGACGAGAGCGCAGACGCGGTCGTACTTATGACGGTGCATTCCGCGAAAGGCCTGGAGTTCGAGAATGTGATACTTGCCGGAATGGAAGACGGGCTGTTTCCGTCTGTCCACGCCATTGATGAGGGCAATGAGGAGATAGAGGAGGAAAGGCGGCTGGCCTATGTGGCTATAACCAGGGCGAAGAAACGTCTGTATATCACCTACGCCCGCGAAAGGACGCTCAACGGCAGGAACACCATGGGCGTGCCCTCAAGATTCATAAAAGAGATACCGGATGAGTGCGTACAGACGGAAGAGCTTTCACAGCCCAGGAACGATTTCAGATCATTCCGCCCAAGACTTCCGAAGATGGAGCCTGTGAACTATTTCAGGAACGAGACCCTGAAACAGTCCCCGGCCCTGGTAAGCAGCAGGCCTGCTCCGAAACCCGCCCTGGAGTCCTTCAGCGAGGGAGACACCGTTATGCACAACACATTCGGCCTCGGGGTCGTGGTCTCAGCCAGACCCACCTCCGGCGACTGTTTGCTTGAGATAGTCTTTGAAAAAGTCGGTACAAAAAAGCTTCTGGCGACATACGCCAAGCTGAAAAAGATAAAATGAACAAGAAAGGAACCATTGCCCGGACCGTATATCCGGGAGGAATAAAACTGACATGAAGAACGATCAGAAACTTGTAAAAGATATAACCGCGATGGATGTGGACTTCGCGAAGTGGTACACAGATATATGCAAGAAAGCCGACCTTATCGCTTATTCCAGCGTCAAGGGATGCATGATCATCCGCCCC
>JAFTCY010000004.1 GCA_017454465.1 Clostridia bacterium | reverse complement strand
GTTGAATTCCGGCGCCGTGTCCATGTGTGCAATGAAACCGACAGGAGTCTTGTCCTCGTAGCCCTGTGTAGCCGGCAGGTATCCGTATACCGTTCCGCTCTTGATTCGCACGTTGGAAAGGCCTATCTCCTTCATTTCCTTTTCCAGCTGATAAGCGACATTGAGCTCGATATCGTTGGACGGGATCTTGTCGGCCTTGGGATCAGAAGGAGAATCTATCTTGATGTACCTTAAGAATTTTTCCAAAACATCCATTTTAGTTACCTCCGTTTTTTTCTATTATATCACCACTTGCAGCGGTTGACCATCATAAAGAATTTATAGATAAACTGTATACTTTTCTTTAACGAATGCCGTCAAGGCTTTTTTTCTTTTTCCCCATATGGTAAAATATTTATTCAGTAAAATAGTAAAACAGCCGTACGGCTTTTAGATATCACGGAGGCTACGATGTCGATTTTTAAGGATAAAACGCTTCTCATCACGGGAGGCACAGGAAGCTTTGGCAATACGGTTCTCAACCACTTCATAACATCGGACATAGGGGAGATCAGGATATTCTCCAGGGATGAAAAGAAGCAGGATGACATGAGACATGATCTTCAGGTCAGGTATCCGGTGGAGAGCGGAAAGGTCAAGTTCTACATAGGTGACGTGAGAGATCTGGCAAGCGTTGACAATGCCATGAACGGCGTGGATTTCATCTTCCATGCAGCAGCCCTCAAGCAGGTCCCTTCATGCGAGTTCTTCCCGATCGAGGCGGTCAAGACCAATGTGCTGGGAACTGAAAACGTCCTGACAAGCGCGATCAACCACGGCGTCAAGAGAGTCGTATGCCTTTCGACCGACAAGGCGGCCTACCCTATCAATGCGATGGGCATTTCCAAGGCAATGATGGAGAAGGTGATCGTCGCCAAGTCGCGCACTGTCGACAAGGACAGGACCACGATCTGCTGCACCAGATACGGAAACGTAATGTGCTCCAGAGGCAGCGTGATCCCGCTTTTCAGAGACCAGATCGCGCGGGGCAAGCCTCTGACGGTCACAGACCCCAACATGACAAGGTTCCTCATGAATCTTGACGAGGCTGTGGAGCTCGTGCGCTTTGCTTTCAACCACGCCGATCCCGGAGACCTGTTCATTCAGAAGGCCGATGCCTGCACCATAGGAGATCTTGCCAAAGCCGTGCAGAAGCTCTTCGGCGACACGGGAACGAATATTATCGGCACCCGCCACGGTGAAAAGCTCTTCGAGACTCTCATGACCCGCGAGGAAAGGCTCCGCGCGGAAGATATGGGCAGTTACTTCAGAGTCAGAGCCGACAACCGTGACCTCAATTACGACCAGTACTTCGTAAAAGGCCAGGTCCGTACCATGGCAGACGAAGCATACACCAGTCATAACACCACAAGGCTCGATGTGGAAGGTACAGTGAAAAAGCTCCTTACAACAGACTACGTCCGCGAGGAGCTGGACGGCATCAGACACAACTAAGCGGAAGGCGACCATGAAGATACTTATAACCGGAGCCGCAGGCTTCGTAGGAAAGAACCTTACAGAAAACCTTAAAAACATCAGGGACGGCAAAAACAGAACAAGACCGGCCATTCGCATAGACGAGATCTATGAATACGACATGAAGTACACCCCGGAGGATCTGGACC
>JAFTCY010000003.1 GCA_017454465.1 Clostridia bacterium | reverse complement strand
TCCTCGTCCGTTACGTCGTCGGACGTCATGTCGCGGCCCATGATCTCAAGTTTTCCCCCGGAAGGCTCCTCTATCATGCACAGCAGCTTCGCGAGGGTGGACTTTCCGGATCCGTTATGCCCAAGAATGACCGTGAACGATCCTTCTTCTATTTCAAATGAAACATTTCTCAGCGCCGGGACGGGCGGGGTGTCCTCATCGCCCGGGTATGTGAAGGAAATGTTTTCCGCTCTGATTATCTTGCTCATTTTGTGTCTCAATACGTGAATGATGCCCTCACTGACGCTCCGCTGGGAAGCATGAGGCCGTTGTTCGTTACTTTCAGGCAGGTCTCTCCCACCTCATATCCGCACCTGGTTCTCAGTCCCTCCGGGAGAGTCCGGGAAAGGATATACTTCATAACCATGGGAGACAGCCCCGTGGTGTAGCTGTTGATCAGGAAGAACAAAGGTCTGTCCGAGAGCAGGGACACCGCCAGCTCCACGATTCCCTGAATGCTCTTTTCCAGGGTCCACAGTTCCCCGCCCGGGCCTCTGCCGTAGGACGGAGGATCCATGATTATCCCCTCATACTTTCTCTGTCTTCTTATCTCGCGTTCGCAGAACTTCTTGCAGTCGTCGACGATGAACCTGCACGGCGCGTCTCCCAGTCCCGACAGGGCCAGGTTCTCCTTTGCCGCCTGAGTCATTCCCTTCGACGCGTCCACCTGCACCACCTCGGCTCCGCCTTTGGCGCACGCGACGGTAGCCGCGCCTGTATACGCGAACAGGTTCAGGATCCTCGGTCTTTCGCCTGTCTCGTTTATCCTGCCTGATATGAGGGACCTTGCCCAGTCCCAGTTGGGGGCCTGCTCCGGGAACAGCCCGGTATGCTTGAACCCCATGGGCCTCAGCCTGAAGGTCATGTCGCCGTAGCTGACGCACCAGGACTCCGGCATCCTGTTGACAGTCCAGGATCCTCCGCCGTTCTTTCTCGTATATACCCCGTCGGCTCTGTCCCAGCGCGGGTCGGACTTCGGATAGTTCCATATTACCTGGGGATCTGGTCTCACAAGTATGTATCTGCCCCATCTCTCCAGCCGCTCACCGTCGGTGCAGTCCAGGAGCTCGTAATCTTTCCATTTATCGCTTACAAACATATCTCACCGGTCATTTGATCTTTCCCGCCATGGAGGTGGGCTTGTTGAAGTATTCCGCAAGTCTTGAGTTGCCGGTATGGGCATGGCATATAGCCGCGGCCAGCGCGTCCGCCGTGTCATCCGGCTTGGGTACCTGCTTCAGTCCCAGAAACATGGTGACCATTTCCTGGATCTGGTGCTTGTCTGCCCTTCCGTATCCCACCACGGCCTGTTTTATCTGCAGCGGAGTGTATTCGAATATCGGAATATTGTTTGCCCTGCAGGCCAGAAGTATGCACCCTCTGGCTTCCGCCACGATGATGCCGGTCTTCTGATTGGTATTGAAGAACAGCTCCTCTATGGCCACTGCCTCAGGCCTGTATTTCTTTATTATCCGGCTGATCTCGTCATGGACGGAAAGCAGCCTGTCCTCTGTTTTCATTCCCGCGGGAGTGGTCACGGCGCCGTAGTCGAGAACAGTAAGTTTCCCGCCGAATTTCTCGGAGTTTATGACTCCCCAGCCTACTATGGCTATGCCGGGGTCTATACCAAGTATTACCAAAGAAACCAAACCTCCCCCACGTTAATCATTAGATGAAATTATACCATACAAGGCTGCCTGTTGTCAAAGAAATCGGAGTATTATTCTCCATTATTTCAGGTGCGGAAAAAGAAACACACAGCGGCCGCGCTGACACAGGCCTGAAAAGGGACTGTCTTCCCTGAAAACGGAAAAAGCCGGCATACCTTTTTTCAGATATGCCGGTAGATTTTCCCGTTCCCGCCGCGAGTGGATCAGAGGATCGCCGATCCGCCGGTCACTATCCAGCACGCGACAGCCGCTATCGTTAGGGCGCCGGTGTACACGTTTCCGGTCTTCCTGTAGATATATGTTCCCAGAAGGCTGAATACGATCACCTGAGGCGCGAAGACTATGAGGAGAGACATGAACGGTCCGCCGAATGTGCTCCCGAACAGAACGTCCGCGCCGGGCCCGATGCCGAGGAAGAAAGGAATATACTCTATAAGTATGACAAGCAGTGTCCCGCCGACCATGAGCAGAGCGTACCTGAGCCAGCATGACCAGAAGCCGCCCGGCCCTTCGCGGTATGTTGCCTTCGTGCGCATAGAGGCAAATATTTTGCTGTTGTTCAGGATGTAGAACAGCGCAAAGACGGGGAAATACAGCAGGAACTGAAGGAAACGCTCTCCGCTGAACACCTTGAAGAAAGGCCATATGAACCGCAGGTCAAGATCGAAGAATATCTGTGAAAGCCCTGTGACAAGATATACAAGGCCGACCATGCACAGGGCAAGGACCGCGCCTCGCCCCAGCAGGCCCCACGCCATCTTTCCGCCTTCCGCCCTGCCGAGGCCCATGTCATGCCAGGTAACAGGGTGTCCCTTCTTTTTCGCCTTTCTGTTGCCGATAACAGTAAGAACTATCATAATGATGATCAGCAGGCTGTACCAGCTCAAAAAGCCGTTGCCTATGGTCATGCGGAAAATGTTCTCAGGGAGCGGCAGAAGTCCCTGGCCGAGCTGGGTCATGAAAGGATACGTCAGCCCTGCGATAAGGATCGTGATCACGCAGCCCCGGGCCCATTTGCCTCCCGTCTTAACGTTTTCAGCGGGAGGGAGAGGCTGCCGCACTTTCGCAAAGAACGGGATCATGATCAGCAGATCCATGAGGGGAAGCATGGCGAAAAGGGTGAGCAGCATAGCCGCGAACACCAGCCATTCCTTGATCATGGCTGTCTGATCTGAGCCGTTCAGCTTATCCGGCAGCGTAAGGGCGCTGTCAAACCAGTCCATGGAAACGGCAATGCCCTCCGCGTTGTGCGTAGTGAGTCTGTGGTTTGTCCAGAGAAGCTCAATGCGTCTGGCGGTGCCGTCCTCAAAACTGCCGTATGTGGTGTTCCACTTCGCTTCTTCGGCGGTGGTGCCCAGGAACGAAGTACGCAGGTCTGACTTCAGCAGCTCGTCCGTCACGTTCCACTTATAGTCTCTGAAATAGCTGAATTCATCATATTTTGCCTGGAGCAGCAGCACATTGCTGAAATGTATCCTGTCAGCGTCATAGACGCTTTCCCGAAAAAGCTCCCCGCACTGGAGGACCGTAGCCTTGGGAGAGATGTTCCTTCCCTGTCCGTCCTTCATGCCTGAAAAAGCGGCAGCCACGCTCCAGCTTGACCATGTGCCCATGGAGTGGCCGCTGAGGCCGAGGCGGGTCGGATCGACGAAATCCATCTCCGAGAGCGCCTTGTACGCGATACAACCTCCCATGGAGCTGTCTGCGATGCTGTTGCCGGCGTCATCTTCTGAATAATAGGGGTCGAAAAAACTCAGGTTGGAGAAATTGGACAGCAGTTTGTAGCGGGACGGCCCGCTCATGGGTCTGTATGTGCCGTCTTCCTCGCTGTCATTTCCGTAGTTCACCTTGACCATGTGATTCACGTATCCGCGGGCAAGCATTCCGGTGGGATTGCTTCCGTGTCCGTACTCATCGATCGACATGACTACCGCGCCGCGTCTTGCAAGTTCTATGGCGAATGCTGCATTCGTTTCGTGGTCGTTCTGATACCCGTGCAAAAGAAGCACGCCGGGGGCCGGGGAATCCTTTGTTGCCGTGCGGGGCACGTACAGCTTGTACGGGATCACACGGCCTTCAGCTTCCACACTGCCGTCTCGGATCTCGATGGATCCGCTGCCGTGCTGCAGTACATTCGCAGCTGCCAGGGAACCAAACGCAATGGCAAGCATGAGAAACAGGCAGATGACCGGTTTAAGGACTCTTTTCTTCATAGGGCTCCTCCAGTTACATATATTTGTGTCCGCCGTCTCCATTATATCATACAAAAGCACCGCCGGAAAGCGGTGCTGAAAGTGTTGATTCTCGCCGATTTTTCAGTTAACTTGTTGACACCCCGTTCCGGATGTGCTATCATACGCCCGACAGTAGGGGTGCCTAAATCGCTTTTAAGGCGATGGCTGAGACGTTGCCGTTCATACTGTGAGATGACGGAAACGAACCCTTTACCTGATCCGGGTAATGCCGGCGTAGGGAGCTATATTCATGACCGTCTTTTGACGGTCGTTCCCCGTGCCGTCAGGTGCGGTTTTTCTTTTCGGGTCATCTTTTGATACCCGGCCGCATCATGACGCTCGATCGTATCGGAGTTATTCGGGTGTCAAATTTCCGAAAGGACGGTCTTTAATCATGGCATCTGATCTCACAAAAGCGCAAAACTCAAAAAGCAGTTCGAAATTCAGCATCCCGGTACTCGTTGAAGCCGCGATCATGGTGGCACTCGCAACTGTGCTCAGCCTGATCAAAGTCTACGAGGCGCCCTATGGCGGATCTGTTACCCTGATCTCAATGGCCCCCATAATCATCCTGTCCCTGCGGCACGGATGCGGCGTGGGCCTTGCAGGCGGTTTCGTATTTTCGATCATAGAACTTATGATCGGTCTCAATAACGTCGGCTGGGTGCCCGACCTCTGTGGAAAGGTCCTGTGCATCCTCTTCGATTACATCATTCCCTTCACCCTTCTCGGTCTCGGCGGAATGTTCCGCAAGATCAGGTTTTTCAAGAACGACAAGACCAACCTTATAGTTGCCGCTCTGCTTGGTACGATCGCGGTCTGCCTGATCCGCTACGCATGCCACATTTTCTCAGGCGTCGTGGTATGGTACGCGCTTGACCTGGAGTGGTACGCGGACGATCCCGACCACATCGTGAACCGTTACAGCCCGTTCCTGTTCTCCGCGATCTACAACGGTACGTTCATGATACCGGAGTCAATAGCGACATGTATCGCTGTTCCGCCTCTTGCCTTTGCTCTCAGAAAAGTTAAGATCCCTGCAAACAGCTCAGGCAAAAAAGACTGATTCCGAAATCCTTTCAGGGATAGCGGAACATCCAATGGCGCGCTGGAAACGCGCCAGGAAAGCAACCGAATGAAATACATCGGCTTACAGCAGTCATATACATTGACGTTCTCCCGCCACCTACGCAGCGAAGCTGCTAAGAGGAGGGGGAACGTCAACCGGAATACAACTGCAATCCACTTGACAAGATCTGAAAAGAGGCTATACTGAATATGTAATGCAAATCATCAGAAGAAGGTTTTGGCATGATCTCATTGTTTGTTTCTTTCGCGGTTCTGATCATCGGGTATTTCGTATACGGCAAAGTAACGGAAAAGATATTCTCGCCCGACAGCAGGCCCACGCCCGCTGTAT
>JAFTCY010000051.1 GCA_017454465.1 Clostridia bacterium | reverse complement strand
GTCGTTGAATTCATGTGTGAATCCGTCTGTTTCTATTCCCATCACTCTTGCCACACGGTTGATGATAGCCGCGATCTGGGCTCTCTTCAGCGTGCCGTCCGGTGAGAACTTGCCAGAGCCTGTTCCGTTGATGATGCCGAGAGCGTTCGCCGCAAGAACAGCCTTGTCTGTGGTGTCGGTGAAGGCGCCTTCATTGATGGCAACGCCTTTTTCAGCCATTATGTCATCGATGCTCTTGCCCGCAGCCTTCTCGAGAAGGTTCACGAACATCTGTGCGACAGCGCCTCTGGTAACGGGAGATGTGTAGTTAGCCTGGAGGTTTGCGGGAACCAGTCCCTCTTTGATACCTGCTTCAACTTCTGCCAGAGCCCAGCTTGATACGCCTTCAAGGTTGGGTGTGACTTCAGCTGCGGTGTCTTCAGTGTCTCCCTGCTCAGTACCTTCATTGCCGGAATCAACTATACCAGGCTCTCCTCTGGAAAGGTCCCACAGTATCATCGTATTCACGCTCTCCGGTACCGGAGTATACTCTTCGTATGTCTTTCCCCATGTCAGCCAACCGGCAAATCCCTCGTCAAGGCTGTTTATGGAGCTTATTCTCTGGATAGTTATACCAAGTTCGGTGCCGTGAGGGTCTTTCTTTCTCAGGCCGTACATCTCGAGCGGAATCTTTATGAGGCACTGGATCTCTCCGCCTTCCGGCGGTATCACGATCCTGGGAGCATCCTCCAGCTGAAGGGCTGCATCCCCGTATAACACATCGTTGTCGGGTTCGCCCAGGTTCCAGAAGAACAAGTACACATCTTCGAGACTGTGGCGTTCATCTTCCGTCAATCCCTTATGCTGCCCGCAGGGGCCGTACGGGTCTTCCATGGAATCAAGCGTCTGGATCCAGAGGTGTATTCCGTCTCCCCGGTGGGGATCGCCTATATGGCCTCCGTGAATATGCCCGTCAGGCGATCTTATAGCCGCATACAGGTATTTTCCGTCATAAAGTGCATACAGATCAAATTCCGAGTCCTCAGGTTCGATTGCAAGTCTTTCACTGGTGTCATTTCCGGATTTCAAATGCACCGGCCAGAACTTGACAAGCTCGGCATTTGGACTGTCTTTCGTCACATGGACCGCGGGCTCGCCCCATGAACTGTCGATCTCGTCCATATTAGGTGCCTCGTCAGTCCTGAATGCGTATATGACCGTCCCAACAGCTGCGCATGAGGACACCGCAAGTATCACAGCCATGACGGAAGCCGCCAAAGTAACAGCCATAATAGAAATATACCGTTTCATGAAAAAACCTCCAACAGATTGCTATGACTATTATACACTAGATTCCGCCTTCAGGAAACAGGAAAACGAAAAAATAACTCCTGTATGTGAACATAGATTTGGTGACCCACTGGCAGACAAATCCCGGCAGGCTTTTGCCTGCCGGGGTGTAATTCAGCTTTTATCTGCTTATTTGAGAGCTCCAAGCGCTCTGTAGGTAATAAGGATAGCCTGTTCCGTGGTAAGGTCACCGCCGGGGTTGAACCTGCCGCCGCCTACGCCGTTGATGACGCCTGCGTGCACCGGCCAGCCAAGCTCGGTGTCCGCCCACTTGTAGTTGTCGGTGATGTCGTTGAACTCATGTGTGAATCCGTCTGTCCCGATTCCCATGACTCTTGCCACGCGGTTG
>JAFTCY010000050.1 GCA_017454465.1 Clostridia bacterium | reverse complement strand
TTATCCCGATGTATCTGCCGTAAAACTCCAGAACTATGAAGCACAGAACGAGTCCCACCGCGATACACGTGCCATATGTGGCTATGTTGAGCCATTCAATTCCGAAAAGATGCTGAACGAGATACGGATGCACTTAAATCACCTCACTGTCAAAGGTTTTCTCGAAAAATCATTATACACATTAATGGATGAAAAATCAACCTTAGTTATATACCGCATATCTCGAAAATGTCCCGAGGTTTTTTTTGACAACCCCCGCCGGACTGTGGTATAATTAGCAGAACTAAGTTAATATCTGCAAGAGGATCTATCTGTGCTGGAATTAAAAAACATATCATTCGAAGTCAGCGCTGACAGTGAGAACAGGGAAATCCTAAAGAACGTCAGCCTCAGGATAGATGACAGGAAACTCGTAGTCATCACCGGCCCCAACGGCGGGGGCAAGTCTACACTTGCCAAGCTTATCATGGGGATCGAAAAGCCCACTTCTGGGAAGGTGATATTCAACGGTACGGACATCACGGAACTGTCGGTCACCGAACGGGCGAAGCTCGGAATAGGTTTTGCGTTTCAGCAGCCTGTGAAATTCAAGGGTATCAGGGTCTCCGACCTTCTCAGGATAGCTTCCGGAAAGAAGATCTCGACCGCCATAGCCTGCGATTACCTTTCATCCGTGGGCCTCTGCGCAGCCGATTATATAGACCGGGAAATAAACTCCAGTCTATCGGGCGGGGAGCTGAAAAGGATCGAGATAGCCACCGTCCTCGCCAGGGGATCTTCCCTTTCCGTATTTGACGAGCCGGAGGCCGGCATAGACCTGTGGAGCTTCCAGAACCTCATCGAAGTGTTCCAGAATCTCAGGACAAATATACAGAACAGTTCCATCATAATCATTTCCCACCAGGAAAGGATCATGAACATTTCCGACGATATCCTGGTAATAAAGGACGGCTCGGTCGATCTGTACGGCCCGAGGGAGGAGATCCTTCCCCAGCTGACGGGAACAAGATACGCCGTAAAAGGCTGCATAAAGTCGCTCTGAGGAGGCTGGCATGGCAAAGTTAGACGATATTCAAAGACGCCTTCTCCTGGAAGTCGCAGACCTGCATGAGATACCTGAAGGCGCGTACAACATACGCTCGAACAGCGAGTCCGCAGGGAGGCGGTCAACTGAAAACATCGAGATCATCTCAAAGACCGATGTGTCGGGACTTGAGGTAAGGATAAAACCGGGCACGAAGAACGAAAGCGTACACATTCCGGTAGTCATGACCAGATCCGGCCTGAAGGAAGTCGTTTACAACGATTTCTTCATCGGAGAGGACTCCGACGTGCTGATCGTCGCCGGATGCGGCATCGACAACTGCGGCAACCAGGATTCCGAGCATGACGGCATACACAGATTCTATGTGGGCAGGGGCGCCCATGTGCGCTATGTTGAAAAGCATTACGGTTCCGGAGAAGGAAAAGGCAAGAGGATCCTGAACCCCGGGACGGAAGTCTATATGGAAGAAAACAGTTCCATGGAAATGGAAATGGTCCAGATCAAGGGCGTGGTCGACACGGAACGGGTAACGAAGGCCGAACTGGGCGAAGGCGCAAAGCTGGTCGTCAGGGAACGTCTCATGACCCACGGTGACCAGAGAGCCGTCAGCAGGTATGACGTTTCCCTCAACGGAAGGGGCTCCAGCGCCGATGTGGTGTCCAGATCCGTCGCTAAAGACGATTCTTTTCAAAAATTTGACGCAAAAATACTCGGAAATACAGAATGCTATGGACATACCGAGTGTGATTCGATTATAATGGACAGGGGGCGTATCCTGGCGGTGCCCGGGCTCGAGGCAAATTCGGTGGACGCATCCCTTGTGCATGAAGCCGCCATCGGCAAGATAGCGGGAGAGCAGATAATAAAGCTGATGACTCTGGGGCTTTCAGAACAGGAAGCCGAAGAGCAGATCATCAACGGATTCCTTCGTTGATTTATACCGGCAAAAGGTATATTCAAATAATTTTATTCTATTCAGGAGGTTCAGCATGAAAGACCGTACACAGGAATTTGATGCCCAGGATGCCCAGAATAATAAGACCATGGGTATTCTCGCATACATTTTCATTCTCGTTCTTGTTCCCATTTTCTCCGCAAAAGAGTCAAAATGGGCGCGTTTCCATGCAAATCAGGGACTGGTTCTGTTTATCATTGAAGTAGCCAGCTCAATCATTTTCACATCTCTGCTCAGCAGAATTCCCGCCATCGGCTGGCTTTTCGGCCTCATCGGATGGCTCATTTATGTCGGATGCGTCGTTCTCTCCGTTATCGGCATAGTCAACGCTGCGAAAGGCAAAGCAGTGGAATTTCCTGTTGTCGGAAGCATCAAGATCCTGAAATAACTGAGGCAGCAAAAAAGATTTCTCCCCGTGATGGTTCACGGGGAGATTTTTTTATCCGTTAAGGTCGCATTATGCCCTTTCAGCTTCGATGGCCTGGTTGATATCCTCGACCACTTTCCTGACATCGATCATGTGGACCGCGCACGCCTCCTCCAGGGACTCTCCCTGTGAAGCGGGGCATCCGATGCAATGCATTCCCGCCTCGAAAAGGACGTCTATGGATTCGGGATATTCTCTGACGATCTCGCCGATCAGTGTTTTTTCGGTTACGTATTTTTCCATCTCGGATTCCTCCTTCTGATTTTTCTGCCATATTATATTACATCACCATTCTTTTTGCAATTATTTTCCCGCACAGGTTGACAACCTTTCTGCCCGACGATATAATTATTATGAACACGTTCATAAAAACAAGGAAGGAGAGATCCCCTTGCCTAAACTGATAGAAAATGTCAGGGAAAATCTTATCCGCGAGGCAAGACACCAGGCAGAGACCATAGGATACTCTTCCATGACGATACGTTCCATATCCGAAGCCTGCGGTATAGGTACAGGCACCGTTTACAACTACTTTCCCTCAAAGGAGCACCTCGCAGCCGCCTTCATGCTGGAAGACTGGGAAAAACTCCTTTGCGGGATGAAAAAACTGCCCTGCCGGGACCCGGAAACTTTCCTCGAAAGTGTTTTCGGTCTGCTGAGGGGCTTTTTCATTTCCCACGCCTTTCTTTTCAGAGACAGAAAAGCGGAGGCCGCGTACACGGGGTCCGTTACAGGCAAGCATCCCCTCCTCAGGAACCAGCTGGCGGGCGTGATCCTTCCGGTCTGCGCGTATTCGGCCGCAGAGGACAAACCTTTCCTTTCGGAATTCATAGCGGAATCATTTCTGTCATGGGCGGGCTGCGGAGAAAACTTCACAAGGCTGTATTCCGTAATAAGATTCATATTTGAAAACAAATGAGAAGGAGATACATGAAATGAGCAGTTTTGAAAACCTGAGGATCGTAGACAACTTCTACCAGACCTCCCTGTTTTTCCCAATGCCCACAGTGATCATCAGCACACTGTGCGAGGACGGAAAGACCACTTTGGGTCCGTACTCTCTGGTACAGCCCTACTACGTAGCCGGAAAAGACTACTACGCCATGCTTCTG